>RGAJ01000100.1 GCA_009920225.1 Paracoccaceae bacterium | reverse complement strand
AATTTCCGCTGCGCGAATTTCTATTTCTCGGATCCGATGTTCGAAATGTTGGTGTTGCTGTTTGTTGACGTGCAACGCCCGCTTCGATTCCGCGAAGATGCGGATATCATTGGGAAAACCTTGTGCCGTCCCAAAGGGTATTACACCCATGATCTGGACAAGGATGGGCGCAATTGGTTGGCTGATGGTAAGATCACTTTGGAACAGCCTGTGAGTGTTGCGGATTGTTTTGAAATGTTGATGGCGGGGCAGGTCGATGCTGTGGCCTTGAACGAATTCACCGGCCGCAAGGCGATGAAGGATCTTGCATTGCAAAACCGTGTGGACATCGTGCAATCGCGCCCCTTGTCCATCGAAGGATTGCATGTGGTCGTGCATAAATCACATCCTGATGCAGAGGCGTTGTTGTCGACCATCAACTCGGGTCTGGGGTGAGATCAAGAATAATGGTGTGTACCAAGACATTATTGATCGTCACATGTCAAAAATCTGGAGCGAGCTATGATCAAGCGGGTTCTGTTGTCTTTGATCACCCTATGCGCTGCACCCATGGCGTGGGCCGAGGATTGTGTTCAAACCCATGTGGTCCAAGACGGTGACACGGTATTTTCGATTGCCGAAACCTATTTTGGGGATCATCAGAAATGGTCGCTGATCTATTACGGCAACCAAGGAAAATTAAACGGATCCTTGTTGCAATTCGCACCGGGTACCGAATTAAACATTCCTTGTTTGCCGAATATGAAAAAGGCCGATGCAACCCCGTTGCAACAAGATGATGCCGAGATGAAATTGCTGACAGGGTCGAATTATGCCCCCTTTACCGACCGAGATTGGTTGGGGCAGGGGATGGTCACCGAATTGGTGAACGCGGCTTTGGAAAACACGCCCAACCCAGTCTCGTATTCGATTACATGGGAAGATGATTGGTCCAAGCATCTTTTCCCGAAACTGGATGGCAAAGAATTCGACATGGGCTTTCCGTGGTTGCGGCCTGATTGTGAAAAGGACCGTGACAATGAACGCTGCGCGAATTTCCATTTTTCGGATCCTTTGGTGGAACTGTTGATTTTGGTCTTTAAGCGTACGGATGCGCCTTTCACGTTTGACTCGGACGCGGATATTCATGGCAAAACCCTGTGTCGTCCTGCAGGGTATTTTACCCATGATTTGGATCGGGATGGTCGCGAATGGTTGACCAAACAGTTGATCACTTTGGTCCAAGCCGAAAGCCCTGATGCCTGTTTTGAATTGCTGATGCAGGGCAAGGTTGATGGGGTGACGATCAACGAATTCCTAGGCTGGACGAAGGTCAAAGAATTGGGTTTGAAGGGGGCCGTTGAACCGCTCAAACGGCCCTTGTCGATCGAGGGGCTGCATGTGATCATTTCCAAAAAACATTGGCGCGGGACCACACATTTGTATCGGTTCAACGCGGGTTTGCAGGAATTGAAAAAATCCAAACGCTATGATGAAATTGTGTCAAAGCATTTGGGAGCGTTCTGGTCGAATATCGAATAGCGTGTTTGGTTTGGGTGGTGTTGGACCCAAACCAACCTTTTTGTGTTTGTTTTGGTTTCAGGTTGATTGCGGTGTGAAATTGGCTCATCCATGAAGGCGGAGCAAGATAAGGGGAAAAAGCGTGACCGAACCATTGGTTCTGTTAATGGGCAAGTTTTGCGATCCCCTTTTGTTCGAAGCACAGATTTCTGAATTTTCGCGAACGCGTATGGTGATTGTTGCCCCCATTTTCTATGGGGATCGGGTAACGGATTATGCCCAAGATGTTTTGGCTCAATTGCCGCCCAAGTTCGCGATTTTGGGTCACGATTTGGGCGGGTTTGTGGCTATGGAGATCCTGCGCAAAGCGCCCGAACGCGTGTTGCGATTTGGGGTTATGTCATCGAACGCGATGGCCGATACGCCCCAAGATGCGGCGGTCCGTGAAAACGACATTATTTTGATCCGCTCCGGTCGTATAAAAGAGGTCGTGGCCGACGAAGCGATGAAATCGCTTGCGCATCGGGTCGAGCGGAATTTTACGATGGGCCATTTGCGAACGATGGCCGCTGCGTCGCCAAGATGTGATGGCGGCGATGATCCCGTATTCCAAGCTTCATGTGATTGAAAACACGGGCCATTATCCGACATTGGAATCGCCTGAGGCGACAAATGCGGCAATCGCAGATTGGTTGGCGCAGCCCTATGTGTTACGATCCTAGGAACGGAGGATGACATGGCTGGTGGATGGGCAAAAGACGGAGCAGTCGGAGAGCAGATCGAGGCATCGATCAATGATGAATTGGCGCGCTTGCGATCCTTGAAAAAGCCGGTTGGCGACAGCCTCACCCATTGCGCAGAATGCGACGAGCCCATCCCGGAGGCGCGGCGCATCGCCATCGCGGGCGTCAAATTGTGTATTGAATGTCAGAGCGAGCGTGATGGCCGACAGGTCATGCGTGGCGGCATAAATCGACGCGGATCAAAAGACAGTCAGTTAAAGTGATCTGCTGTGGGACACATGGGCCGGTGGCCCATGTGATTTGAGTATTTTTACAAAGATGAAAGAGCTTGGGTTAGTCTTCCATTGCTTCGAGTTCGTCGATCATGTCGGAAATCATCGACAGGCCCTTGTCCCAGAATTTAGGATCAGAGGCATCGAGGCCGAAGGGGGCAAGCAGGTCTTTGTGGTGTTTTGAACCGCCTGCTTTGAGCATGTCGAAATACTTTTCTTGGAACCCGTCTGGGTTTTCTTGGTAGACCGCGTAAAGCGCATTCACCAAGCCATCGCCAAAGGCATAGGCATAGACGTAAAACGGCGAATGCACGAAATGCGGGATATAGGCCCAGAAGGTTTCGTAGCCGTCCATAAAGTCAAAGGATGGGCCCAAGGATTCCGCCTGAACGCTCATCCACAAGTCGTTGATATCCTCGGGGGTCAGTTCGCCCTGCCGACGGGCCGCGTGCAATTTGCATTCGAAATCGTAAAATGCGATTTGGCGCACGACCGTGTTGATCATGTCTTCGACCTTGCCGGCCAGCATCACCTTGCGTTCGGCTTGGTCTTTGGCACCGTCGAGCATTTTGCGGAAGGTGAGCATTTCGCCAAAGACGGAGGCGGTTTCTGCCAAGGTGAGCGGGGTGGAGGAGAGCATTTCACCCTGACCTGCGGCCAGTACCTGATGCACGCCGTGGCCCAATTCATGCGCCAAAGTCATGACATCGCGGGGTTTGCCCAAATAGTTCAGCATCACATAGGGATGTGCGTCGACAACGGTGGGATGCGCAAAAGCGCCTGGTGCCTTGCCTGCTTTGACCGGTGCATCAATCCAGCCTTTGTCAAAGAAGGGCTGCGCCAGATCAGCCATGCGCGGATCAAAGGCACCATAGGCATCCATCACCATTTTACGTGCTTCATCCCATGCAACAATGCGTGTGCTTTCCATTGGCAGCGGCGCGTTGCGATCCCACACTTGCATGCGATCAAGGCCCAGCCATTTGCGTTTCAATTCATAGTAACGGTGGCTCAGTTTGGGATAGGCGGCAACGACCGCATTGCGCAGTGCTTCGACCACCTCGGGTTCGACGTGGTTTGACAGGTGGCGGCCCGATTGTGCCGTGGGCATTTTGCGCCAGCGGTCAATGATTTCCTTTTCCTTGGCTTGGGTGTTGTGGACACGAGCAAAGGTTTTGATGTTTTCACCAAAAACGCGCGCCAATTCTTCGGCGGCCTCTTGGCGTTTGGAACGATCTTGTTCGGTGAGGAAATTCAATGTGCCTTCGATATTGTGTTCGTCGCCATCCACGAAAAAGGTCAGACCGGCGATCGTTTCGTCAAACAGCTTTTCCCATGCATCCCCAACAACACCCAAATCGTGCAGGAATTTTTCCATTTCATCAGACAGTTGGTGATCTTTCATCGCGCGGATGCGGTCAAAAGCGGGCTTGTAGCGTGCCAATTCCGCGTCAGCCGCATAGAGCGCGTCAATGTGATCATCGTCTAGACGGTTGATTTCCAATGTGAAAAAGACCAAAGGCGTGGTGAAGTTTGTGATCTTCTCTTGGGCATCAGACAGGAATTTGGTGCGCGCGCCATCGGTGGTCATTTGGTAATACCGCAGTCCGGCAAAGGACATGATGCGCCCTGCAACGGTGCTGATTTTTTCGTTGCGCTGGATGCAGGTCAACATGTCCTTGGCGTTCAACCCCGCAAGGTTGCCTTCGTAATGCGATGCAAACTCGGCGCATTCGGTTTCAAGCCAGTTTAAATCTGCTTGCAACTTGGGGTCATCCTCGCCCTTGTACAGATCGCTTAGGTCCCATTCTGGAAGATCGCCCAGATGTTTGTTGCCGTGGCTTGGGTTCGCGTCATGCAAGGGTGCGGGGGAATACGTCATTGTAACCTCATGTAATGTGTTATCCAAACCTAGGTTTATGCGCAAAGCGTTGCAAGGGGGTATGCGAAAAAGCCCCCTCGCGTTCGCGTATTTCTTGTGTTCGGGTTAGATTGCGCGCCGATTGCTTGGCCCTGTCGCGTCAAACCCGAGGTGATCCAAGGCCTTGGCGATCAAGGCTTCGACCGCGGGGCGGGGCTCCATCAGGTTTTCGTGGCGACCTTTGTTTACCATGTCCAACATGCCGTGGTCCCATGTTTTCATGCGGGACAGAATGTCAGATTTCGTTACGATTTCTTCGTCGGTGCCCACGAAACAATAGGTGGGGATCGGCGGGCTTGGCAATTTTGCCAATTCGGCCATTTCAATCCGCGCTTGGCGCAGCCACGTCCAACTGGGCCCGCCGACAATTAATTCGGGATGCGCGCGTAGGTGGCTTTGCATCATGTCCCAGAGCGCGGCATCATTTGTTAACTTGTTGTCTTCGAACGATGTTTCCAACGCATATGCAGCACTTGAGGTCGAAGGCGCATAGGTGTTGCCCAATCCCAACTTTTCCCCAATCCATGTGATTGAATTGACCATAGGTTCCAAAAGCGGCGCGAAATAGATGCCCCACATGGGCCCAGAGAAAATTGCGCCTGCGAATTCGGTGGGATGATTGATCAGACGACGCAACCCGATGCAGCCCCCCATCGAATGGGCCAAAAGGTACAAGGGCTGTTCTAACCCAGTCTCGGCCACCCATTCCATGACCGCGTCAACATCACGTTGATAGTCGTCGAATGTCCCTATATGTCCGACCGTGCGATCCGCAAGAAGGCGATCCGCCAACCCTTGCCCGCGCCAATCCACGGTCACCACGTTTAGGCCATGACTTTGAAGGATTTGCATAACGGTGGCGTATTTTTCGATATATTCGGTCCGACCGGGAAAGATGATGCAGGTGCCCCGCGCGTGTTCAGCCCGCAGCAAAGAGACGCGGATGCGTACTTGATCGCGGCAGGTCAACCATACACCTGCGGCATCGATATCAGCGTGTAAAAGATCACTCAGGAACGGGGCAGTTTCGGTGGGCATTATGAAATCACGCTGCCCAGTCGCATTGCGGTGCCCATGTCGCCGTCTAATTTCAACCGGCCTGTCATAAAGGCAGTGGTTGGATTTAAATCGCCGGCAAGGATACTTTGGAATGTTTCTGCGCTGGCCTTCAAGGTCACTTCGGTGTCTTCGTCGCTCGCACGCACACCGGCGGCATCGATGACAATGGACCCGTGATCTTCGATTTCAAATTTTGCAGATCCATCAAAGGAATTGCCCGCCAGTTTGTCAGCAAGCGCCTGCACGGCTGCTGTTATGATGTCGCTCATATGTATTTCTCCGAATGACGTTGGAATAGTTTACGTAAACTGTTAACTAGGAACTATGAAGCGGCATACAAGCAAATTCAAATACACTTTTGTGACAGTTGCGTGTTTATGCGCCGCTTTTCCTGTTTTTTCGCAAGGGTTTGCCGATGACCTTACGGAACTCTACCGCGATTTGCGCGATGCTGATTCGACGGTGTCGGGCAAGCTTGCAGCCGAAATCAGGTTCCGGTGGAAAACCTCTGGGTCTCAGACGGTCGATTTATTGGTGACACGCGGCACCGATGCCTTGGCGCGGCGTGATGCTGTGGCGGCAAGCGAACATTTGACGGCGGCGATTGGATTTGCCCCCGAGTTTGCCACCGCCTACTTGGAACGCGCAAAGTCCTATGTGATGTTGGATATGCTTGGCCCTGCGGTTGCGGATTTGAAATCGGCCTTGGATCTGGATCCGAACTATTTTGATGCCATTGCGGTCTTGGGTCAGGTCTTTGAACGACTGGGCGAATTTGAATTAGCTTTGCGCACCTATGAACAGGCACTTGCACTTTATCCGCATTTCACCGAAGTACAGTCAGCCTATGATGCCTTGAACCAAGCACACGGCGACACAGCGCTTTGATAGGGGCAGGACAATGACATCGCGGATAGTGGCGGTTTTGGGGCCGACCAACACGGGAAAGACCCATTATGCCATCGAACGTATGTTGGCCCATCGCTCTGGCGTGATCGGGTTACCATTGCGTCTGCTTGCGCGGGAAGTATACGACAAGATCGTCGCCATTCGCGGGCCGTCGGTCGTGGCCTTGGTTACGGGCGAAGAACGCATTGTGCCGCCGCGGGCGCAATATTGGGTCTGTACCGTCGAAGCGATGCCCGAAGGGATGC
>RGAJ01000099.1 GCA_009920225.1 Paracoccaceae bacterium | reverse complement strand
TTTCGAATATCGAAATAAACCCATGTTTTTATGACTATTTTTCGAATTACTACGGGAACAAGCCTTTCAAATAATTTTATAGACCTGAAGGCTATGTCGAACAGGGCAAATTTTTCGCCCCCGTAACCTTGTGCTGCCCCCCCTCGACCGCCCGGATTAGTCCGTATCAAAATGATTTAAATTTCATTCAAGATCTGTCAGTGCAAGGACGTCATGGCGGTTACACAAAAAATTAATATTCAATTAGGGTCTGCTACATCCGATAGAATTGATCGCGGTATGTTTGGGACAAATGCGTTATCGGATGTGAACACGGACGCAGACGGCAACCTCACACAGGGCTTTATCCAAGCGGTGCGCGACCTGAACGTCACTGACCTACGATTTCCAGGCGGAACGATTGAGGGGGCAAATGACATCCTGGCGGAAACCGTTGGCAATCGGCTTTCCCCGCAGGCGACAAATTTCTTGAATTGGGTGCGCGGTGAAAACGCAAATGGATTGGACCTTACGGTTACGCTTGCCATACCCTCGAAACGCCCTATCACATATGACGAGGTTTATAATTTCGCGCGGATCGTTGCGCGTGATTATCCAGACCTTGTAAAAGCCGTCGAAATTGGAAACGAATATTCCATCGGCGAAACAACCATTAATGAAAAAATTTACGGACAGCGCGCGAACATCGCGGCGCGCGCATTGGCGGATGGGTTTGCCGCACAAGGTCTGATTGGCGAAGCACAGCCAGACATCGTTTTGCAAATGGCGGAAATTTTTGGTCACGGTAGCAGTTTCAGTGGAACAGGCGATCATCTGTCTGCAAACCAGGAATTGATTGCACAACTCTCTACCCCTGCCATCAAGGCCATTGATGGCGTTGTAAACCATTACTATTACATCGAAGAACACCAATTTGACGAAAATTTCGCGGATCCAAACAACCAAGGCGAGATCAATCGCGAAACGCGTTTTTTGTTCAAAAAGCTTGAGGCGTTCGAAGACGCGTGGTCCGACGTGGCGGGATCAAAACAGCTTGATTTCTATATGACAGAATGGAACGTGAACCGTCTAAATTATGACCAACATGGGTTAAAAGCTGCCAGTGCCCTTTTGCAGCAGTTTTCGTATATGGTAGAAATGGGTGTTGAAACCGCCCATATCTGGCCAATTCAACGGTGCGGATTGGACCATTCCGACAGGCAATGCAGGATCAGACGGGAAATCGGCCTATGACATTGCGCTCGCCCAAGGGTTTATTGGAACTATCTCTGACTGGGTTGCCTCATTGCAGGGGCCCACAGGTCCCGCAGGGACCACATCTTGGTCTGGTATCACCGACAAGCCAAAACTCTATAGCTATTTCCCGATCTGGGCAGAAGAAAACGGACATTTACAGAATAATTCGTTAAAATGGTCTTTTGGGAACGGGAATGAAACCCCAGCTCATATGGGTGTTGTTTTGCCCTTTGATTGTGAACTTTTTGCCGTCGGCCTCTCGCTCGAGAATGCAACAAGCTGCGAGGTGCAAGTCACACGAAATGGCACACCGACCGGACGAAGCGTAAGGACGACGAATGCAACAAAAGGTTATGAGACGTTCCAATCCTCAGCCGTCGCCTTTTTCGCCGGCGACACCGTGAATTTTCACACCATCACGGGCGCTTACAATTCCCAGGGCGGAACAGTTGTGGCATGGTTTAGGCATGAGATGTGATTTGGAGCGGGTAGCGGGAATCGAACCCGCGCCTTAAGCTTGGAAGGCTCTTATGATACCATTTCACCATACCCGCTCGATTGCGAGGGTGATAGATCAATGGCTTGGCAGCGTCAAGGCGGTCAAGTCGCGAAATTTTAGATTTTTTATCAAAGCGGACACAAACACCGTTTTTGAACCCACTGGCCAAGGCAGAATTTTATCGGTATTTCTGCCTTATGCTGAATCACATTATTTTTGACACGCCATCCGACCGTCCCACGCTTTTAATCGTGCATGGTCTCTATGGGTCCGCGCGCAATTGGGGTGTCATTGCAAAACGTCTGTCAGACAGCCGCCGCGTGATCACCGTTGATCAACGAAACCATGGCGAAAGCCCATGGTACGACAGCCACACATATTTCGATATGGCCGATGATCTGGAAAACGTCATTCGTGCACAGGGTGCCCCTATGGATGTCGTTGGTCACTCTATGGGGGGAAAAGCGGCGATGATCTTGGCGCTTCAACACCCTGAATTGGTAAATCGCCTCATTGTCGCCGACATTGCGCCCGTGGCCTATGCCCATGATCAACGGCAATATATCCAAGCGATGAAGGCAGTGGATTTGACAAAAATCGAAAAACGCTCTGAGGCCAGCGCAGAATTATCAAAAACTGTGCCTGATCCCACATTGCAAAGCTTTTTCACCCAATCCCTTGATCTACAAGCAAAACGCTGGCGATTGAACTTGGACGTATTGGAACGTTACATGCACCACATCGTCGGATTTCCCGAAATCTCGGGCAGCACATTTGAAAAACCGACCCTATTTCTCACGGGGGCACAATCCCACTATGTAACCCATGAACATCGCCCGCGGATCAAAGACTTATTTCCAAACGCAAAATTTGCAAAAATCCCCAATGTCGGCCATTGGCTTCACGCCGAAGCCCCCCGCCCGTTTGAAGAAACCGTGCGGATGTTTTTCAACTGATTTGCTTTCACTTTTGCAAAAATACTCTGGGGGAATTGGTCACAATTAAAGTGTGACCAAGGGGGCAAAGCCCCAAACTTCGGTCACGAACAATACGCTTCGGCCAGCTTGCCAAAGTTTTCATACCGTTCCCAAAACTTTTCCATCGATCTGCGGTTTGATGTTTTAACATCTTGCGATTTTTCAGGATCACGGATCATGGATGCCGCCAAATTTTGATCGCTGCGATTTAATGTGGCATCGGCTGCGGCCTGTATACAACTGCACATTCGCGAATTAGCCGACTTTGATGTGCTGACCAGACACGCCTTGCGCACAACATCGGCCTGTGCGGCGGTTGACAATAAACTTAACCCAAATGCGATTATTAAAATACGTGGCATATCTGCTCTTCTTTCATTCTTTTGGAATTAGAATATCGCTGGACGCGGATCTGGGCAAATCAAACTTCTCTCGTCGGCGATTTTCCACAACACGACCTTGACAAGAGCCACGATTATTTTACTGCCTATCATTGCGTTTGCGTGTTTGACACCTTGACCAAATCACAAATTCCAAGCATATGCTCGCGCATGACAGAGCTTAGCAAAATCCGCAATTTTTCCATTGTTGCCCATATTGACCACGGTAAATCTACCTTGGCTGATCGGCTTATACAATCCACTGGCACGGTCCAAGATCGTGACATGAAAGAACAGCTGCTTGACAGCATGGATATTGAACGTGAACGGGGTATCACGATCAAGGCAAACACCGTGCGCATCGATTATGTTGCGCAGGACGGGGAAACCTATGTCTTGAACCTGATCGACACGCCCGGCCACGTTGACTTTGCCTATGAGGTCTCACGCTCCATGCGCGCCGTCGAAGGATCCCTCTTGGTCGTCGACAGCACCCAAGGGGTCGAGGCACAAACACTGGCCAACGTGTACCAAGCGATTGATGCCGACCACGAGATCGTGCCTGTTCTGAATAAAATCGACCTGCCTGCGTCCGATTGTGCCCGTGTTGCGGAACAAATCGAAGACGTGATCGGCATTGATGCGTCCGAGGCGATCCAAGTCAGCGCAAAAACAGGCGTTGGGATCAAAGAAACACTAGAAGCCATTGTTACCAAGCTTCCGGCGCCCAAGGGCGATCGTGACGCGCCATTAAAGGCGATGTTGGTGGACAGTTGGTATGACTCATATCTTGGTGTTGTTGTTTTGGTGCGCATCATGGATGGCGTTCTCAAGAAAAACGACCGCGTCAAGATGATGTCAAACGGGACAATTCACCACGTCGACCGCATTGGGGTATTCCGCCCTTCGATGCAAAATGTGGATGAATTGGGACCAGGTGAAATCGGGTTTATTACCGCATCGATTAAACAAGTGCGCGATACCCGCGTCGGTGATACAATCACCCACGAAAAGAAGGGCGCGGACAAAGCGCTTGCTGGGTTCAAACCAAGCCAACCGGTGGTCTTTTGTGGTCTGTTCCCCGTGGATAGCGCAGAATTCGAAGATCTGCGTGACGCCATCGAAAAGCTCGCCTTGAATGACGCATCGTTCAGTTACGAAATGGAAACCTCTGCAGCATTGGGCTTTGGGTTCCGCTGTGGGTTCTTGGGGCTCTTACACCTTGAGGTGATCCGTGACCGGTTGGAGCGGGAATATGATATCGACCTGATCACCACCGCGCCAAGCGTGATTTATCACGTCTATATGCGCTCGGGCGAAAAGATCGAATTACACAACCCTGCCGACATGCCCGACCTATCCAAGGTCGACCATCTGGAAGAACCCCGTATCAAAGCCACGATTTTGGTGCCGGATGAGTATTTGGGCGACGTTTTGAAACTGTGCCAAGATCGGCGCGGCATTCAAATGGACCTTACCTATGCAGGCAGCCGTGCGATGGTGGTCTATGACCTTCCTTTGAACGAGGTTGTGTTTGACTTTTATGACCGCCTGAAATCGGTGACCAAGGGCTATGCGTCTTTCGATTACCAAATGACGGGCTATCAAGAGGACAATTTGGTCAAAATGCAAATTTTGGTCAATGACGAACCTGTGGATGCCCTATCGGTCATGGTGCATCGTGACCGCGCCGAAACGCGCGGACGGTCGATGTGTGAAAAGCTCAAGGATCTGATTCCGCGCCATATGTTCAAAATCCCGATCCAAGCGGCGATTGGTGGCAAGGTGATCGCACGCGAAACATTAGCGGCTCTGCGCAAAGACGTGACCGCAAAATGTTACGGCGGCGACGCGACACGTAAACGCAAGCTGTTGGACAAACAAAAAGCGGGCAAGAAAAAGATGCGCCAGTTCGGCAAAGTCGACATCCCGCAAGAAGCCTTTATCAGCGCCCTAAAGATGGACAGCTAAAGACAAAAATGCCGCCTTCGATCAAGGCGGCATTTTTTATGGTGATCTCCAACGCCCCCACACCGGCGCGGGCGGTTAACACGTCACTCGTTCCGATACACCATTTTTGCGATCATCCACGTGACAGGGAATGACACGACAAATCCGATTGCTGCCGCGATCAAAATCGACGACATCGTCGTAACCCCCATCACCAAAGCAAAGATAATGGCAACACCGGCCAAGGTGGATCCGATAAAGATATGAAAAATTGCAGCCATTTGTAGCATGAGACACCTCGCAGTCTGACACGGGTATGTCACGTCAGGGTGGCGGCGTCTTTGCGATAGATCAAAAACCATGCGTCTGTGTGGTTTGATCGTGTGTTCGATTTGAGGGGAATGGTACCGCCTCCCTGGCTTGAACAGGGGACCTCTGGATCCACAATCCAGCGCTCTAACCAACTGAGCTAAGGCGGCACTGATGGGCGATTTAACTTTGACGCGGCGCGAATGCAACCCTCTTTCTGTGTGAAACACTGAAAAGAATGATTTTTTTATCTGATCGCGGCATCTTGCAAATCGATCCAAGCCAAAGTACCTGATTATTGCACATGAAGGAGCATGAAAATGGGTATAAATTCGGAATCAGACATCGAAGCAAACCTACAAATCGGCCCAACCGATCAGGGGATGGTGCGGATTTTCGTGTTCGCAGGCAAACTGGAAATCCCGATGGATTTTGAACCCGAAGAAGCCCAAGAGATTGCCGAAGAAATCCTTGCCGCGGCCCAAGCAGCCCAAGGCATCGTGGCATCCAAAAAACGCTAAACCCGAAACGTCGGATCACACAGGCGCTGCAACCGCTGCGCTGCATTGGTTGCAAATTTATGGGTGATCTTTTTGCGCCGCGCCGCGGCCAAACTGTGAAGCGGTGCATCGCGAACGATTTCGCCATCATACCCATCCGCGATGATCAACCCTGTTTCATCCGGCAAGATATCGGTTGGAAAATCGGTATCAACCGCCCAAAAATAGCGATCACACCATTCTAGATATCCCTGCCATTTGGTGTCGGTCATAAAATCGGTGCGCGATGATTTGCATTCAATCACCCAAATCTCACCCTTTGGGCCCAAGGCAATCACATCCACCCGCAATCCTGATGTTGGCACGAACTCTGCCAATGACGCATATCCCAAATGGGTCAACATACGCATCACGCCACGCGCAATCACGTGACCAGGGGCAAGTTGGTCTAGGGAAACGATATCGGGGCTGTCATTAATGGTCATAGATCATACTCATCATGCGCCCTGCCCCTTGTCAATTCATCGCAGACAGCCTATTTCATGAAGTGACGGGTTCTGTTCCTCACGTGACATGGTATCATTCCGGTGGCCTATAATTATTCCGAGGGAGCTGGCTCTGTCTGAGTCCTGGCTTAGTTACCTGGCGCCCACCTGTTCATGCAGGTCCTCGGGAATGTGAAACCCCACGGTTGCTACGGGCCCGTCACTTGAATCCGACTGTGAAATGTATATGTCTCTTGGCAAAGACAAAGGGATATCATGACACAGCTTATCGGACTTTGCGGATCATTGCGCCGCGCTTC
>RGAJ01000098.1 GCA_009920225.1 Paracoccaceae bacterium | reverse complement strand
AGCTATATATTGTTTTTCGGCAGATGGATTTACAAAGGATTGTGGTGACGGTGGGCTAAAGATTTCCATCATTTCCCATAATTTCCCAAAAATATCTTGATTTGCCGGAAATCACATGGCATCAATGATCCATGATGAGAACGGGAATATAAGGGCGCTAAGACCCGAAATCCCAAAAGTCAGGTTTCATACAGGCCCCGCTTTCATCGAAATAAAGATCCGGCGCGCGAGCGAGCAGTAAACCTCCCCCAGGTGTGCGTGCAGTCGGACAAAACCCACTCGTTGGGATGAGTTCGGCGGATTGGGCAGTGGCAGCAGCTCAGTCCGCCGTTTCATTTCACGGGGTAAAAACGGGTCGAGGCGGGGGATGAACAAAGGATGGGCCAACACGTGGCGCGACGGTTTAGAGGCGAAGGTCTACACAAAGTAGACGGTAAGGGGCGGGTGTCTATCCCAGCTCTGTTTCGCCGTGTTATTGAAGCCTGCGATCCAAATTGGAAAGAAGGCCTGCCGCCAGAACTGGTGATCGTATACGGCGATCCCCGCAAAAAATATCTCGAATGCTACACCATCGAGGCGATCGAAGAAGTGGATCGCAAGATTGATGCATTGCCGCGCGGGTCGGTTGGCCGCAAAACGCTTGAGCGTATTTTCCACGGGAATTCGTTTCCGACCTCGGTCGATGAAACCGGCCGCCTGGTTTTGCCCGCAAAGTTGCGTCAAAAGATTGATGTGACTGACGCTGCATATTTCATCGCCTCAGGCGATACGTTCCAGATTTGGAACCCCGATACGTTTGAGGCCGATCAATCTAAGACCGATGATTGGCTCAACACAATGCCAGAAGACTTTGATCCCCTTACCTTTCTTGATGGTGACGGAGGGATCGAATGACGGGCGATGCAACAATGACGCCTGATCATGCCCCACATATCCCAGTTTTATTGCGCCCAATTCTGGCCCAATGCGCCCCGATCACAGGGGTTTGGTTGGATGGAACCTTTGGCGCGGGCGGATACACGCGGGCCTTGTTGGATCATGGCGCAGATACGGTCTATGCGGTTGACCGCGACCCGATGGTGTTCGACATGGCGGCATCTTGGGCGGATCGCTATGGTGATCGCCTAAAGATGGTGCATGGGGTGTTTTCCAAATTGGACGAGTATGCCCAAGATTTGGATGGCGTTGTTTTGGATCTGGGCGTGTCATCAATGCAGCTGGATCAGGCTGAGCGCGGATTTTCCTTTATCAAAGATGGCCCGCTTGACATGCGAATGAGCCAGTCTGGCCCAAATGCGGCCGATCTGGTCAATGAATTGCCCGAAGACGAGCTTGCCGATATTCTGTATCTTTATGGCGAAGAACGTGCGAGCCGTCGCATCGCGCGCGCCATTGTCAAACGTCGCACTGAGGCGCCCTTTCAAACCACGTTGGATTTGGCTGGTGTGATCGAAAAATCATTGCCGCGTACCAAGCCCAATCAATCCCACGCAGCAACCCGCAGCTTTCAGGCGTTGCGCATTGCTGTGAATGATGAATATGGCGAATTATACCGTGGCATGTTGGCGACCGAACGTGCGTTAAAGGCCGGTGGTCTGTTGGTTGTTGTCACATTTCATTCCGTCGAAGATCGGATGGTCAAACGCTTTATGCAAATGCGGGCGGGAAAATCACAATCCGTCAATCGCTATGCCCCCGAACTTGATACACCTGACGCCCAATTTGAACTGGTCACGCGCAAAGCGATCGCACCAGATGATCAAGAATTGGCCGAAAACCCGCGATCACGGTCGGCGAAACTGCGTATTGCACGCCGCACATCTGTGGCGGCTGGCAATGACGTCGGGGCCAATGACATTTCGATGCCTGTTCTAAAGAGGAAGCGGTGATGCGCAGTCTATTTGGTGTTTTGACAATTATGGTTGTGATGGGGCTGGCCTATTGGGCCTATCAGGAAAATATCAAAACGCAGTCTGCGATTGCGCATACGGAACGTTTGCAATCCGAAATCGGTGCGGCGCGCGCGCGATTGGCTGTGTTGCGGGCGGAATGGGCGTTCTTGAACCGTCCTGATCGTTTGATTGATTTGGTGAACTTGAATTTCAAAGACCTGCAACTGTCCCCATTGCGTGCGGAAAATTTCGGCACCATTGGTCAGGTTGATTTCCCGTCAACCACGCCGATTGATCTGCGCAATATTGATGCGGTTGCGGTGGCAGAGCGGGGGCAAACTGATGAACGGCGATCATCGCGCAGCGCGCGGATATCGTGGACAGACGTGGTCGCATTCTGGCGACCAACATGGATACCTATGCGCTTTATGTCGAAGTGCCACATTTGGTTGATCCGGAATATACCGCACAGCAATTGGCGACAATTTTCCCCGATCTAAAAGTTGAAAAACTGATCAAAGATTTCACAGGAACCCGAAAGTTCATGTGGATCAAGAAAACGTTGACACCCGAACAGGTGCAGGCGGTGCATGACATCGGCGATCCCGGATTGCGGTTTGGTCCACGTGAAATGCGCCTGTATCCAAATGGCAAACTTGCCGCTCATGTTTTGGGCGGCGCGAGTTTTGGTCGTGAGGGTGTCGATGCGGCCGAATTGATTGGCGTTGCAGGGGTAGAAAAAACCTTTGATGAACGGTTGCGCGATCCGTCGCAATCGGGTCGTCCGTTGGAATTGGCGCTTGATCTTTCTGTCCAAGCGGCAGTGGAGCAGGTTCTTTATGGTGGGATGAAGCTGTTGAATGCACGCGGTGCGGCGGCAATCGTGATGGATGTGCACACTGGGGAAATCGTGTCGGTTGCGTCTTTGCCCGATTTTGATCCCAATCACCGTCCACGCCCGCCCGTTTCGGGGCAGCCATCTGACAGCCCGCTGTTCAACCGCGCGGTCCAAGGCGTCTATGAGCTAGGATCAACATTCAAGATTTTTGCCGTCGCCCAAGCGCTTGATCTGGGGTTGGTCAACCCGACAACCATGGTCGACACACGTGGTCCGATCAGATGGGGTCGTTTTAAAATCAATGACTTCCATAACTATGGCGCACAATTGCCCGTCTGGGAAGTTATTACAAAATCGTCAAACATTGGCACAGCACGGATCGCGCAAATGATCGGTGCCGAACGCCAACAGGCGTTTTTGGCAAGCCTTGGGTTAACCCGCGAAATTCCTCTTGAGATGATCGAAGCAAGCGGCGGACGCCCCTTGTTGCCGCCCAAATGGTCGGAATTGTCAACGATGACCATTTCTTATGGTCACGGCCTGTCTGCGACGCCTTTGCATTTGGCTGCGGGCTATGCCGCGATTGCCAATGGCGGTTTGGCGGTACAACCCACCTTGGTCAAACAACATGCGCCACGCTACGGCGAACGAGTGATGTCGGAACGCTCGGCGCGCAATGCGATGAAAATGCTGCGGGGCGTTGTGACCAACGGCACCGCATCGATGGGTGAGGTCGTGGGTTACCCCGTTGCAGGAAAAACAGGCACCGCCGATAAACCAAGCGCGACGGGCCGCTATGAAACGGACAAGGTCATTGCGACCTTTGCGTCGGTGTTCCCTGCGCAAGACCCAAAATACGTGGTGATCGTGTCACTGGATGAGGCCGAGGATACTTCAGGGTCTGAACCCCGCCGCACGGCAGGCTGGACCGCTGTTCCAATCGCGGCGGAAATCATTGGCCGCATTGCGCCGCTCTTGGGTGTGCGACCTATCATTGAAAACCCTGAAACCGCTGATATAAAACAGGTGAGTTGGAACTAGGCCCATTGATGGGTCAAAAAGGGATGTGGGTGACATGGGCGAAAATTGCAAAACTCTGGGTGAATTGGGGTTTGCAGCCCATGTAAACGTCGCAGTAACAGGCGTTACAATCGACAATCGTTTGGTAAAACGGGGAGATTTATTCGCGGCCCTGCCCGGAACGAATGTTCACGGCGCCCGATTTGCGATGGATGCCATCGCTGCGGGGGCGGCGGCGATTCTGACCGATCCGGATGGGGCGGCGGTTCTAAAATCAGATTTTGATCCTGACTTTCCTATCGTTGTGACCAGCGATGTGCGTGCCGCTTTGTCGCGTGCGGCGGCATTATTTTTCGGCACCCAACCCGAAACCATGGTTGCGGTTACAGGGACCAATGGCAAAACATCGGTGGCAAGTTTTTGCCGTCAAATTTGGAACGAATTGGAGCTGTCTGCGATCAACATCGGCACAACGGGCGTCGAAGGCGATTGGACATACCCCTTGCATCATACGACACCCGATCCGATCACGCTGCATTCAATCTTGGCCCAAGCGGCCCAAAGCGGTGTCACCCATGGCGCGATGGAGGCCTCAAGCCACGGGTTAGATCAGCGCCGCCTTGAAGGTGTGGCGCTCAAAGCTGCGGGATTTACCAATTTTACCCAAGATCATTTGGATTATCACCACAGCTTTGACGACTACTTTGCGGCCAAATCGCGTTTGTTTGAGAAACTGCTGCCGATGGATGCGACCGCCGTGATCAATACGGATGATCCAAAGCTGTCAATCTATGCCTCTGACCTTGCGATGCTGGGCTATACGCTGATCACGATTGGCACAAATGCCGCAAATGACCTTTATATTTCGGATCAACGCTTTGATGCGACGGGCCAGACGCTTCGGTTTTCGTTCAAGGGCAAAACCTATGTGAAACGGCTGAACCTTATTGGCGGGTTTCAAGCGGAAAATGTTTTGATGGCGGCCGCGCTTGTGATCGCATCGGGGTCTGATCCGCAGTATGTGTTTGACACGCTTGAACATTTGACGACGGTGCGCGGACGCATGCAATATGCGGCGACGCGCAAAAATGGTGCGTCTGTTTTTGTGGATTATGCCCATACACCCGATGCGGTCGAAACGGCGATTTCTGCCTTTCGCCCACATGTGATGGGGCGATTGATTGCGATCATCGGGGCAGGCGGGGATCGTGACACAACGAAACGTCCGCTTATGGCGCGTGCCGCCGTTGAAACCGCCGATCATGTCATCGTGACCGATGACAACCCCCGCACCGAAGATCCCGCATCAATCCGCGCGATGGTAATGGCAGGCGCGACGGACGCAGCAAATATCACCGAAGTCGGCGATCGCGCCGAAGCCATTCTTCGGGCCGTTCATATGTTGGAACCGGGTGATGGGTTATTGATCACCGGCAAGGGCCATGAAACGGGCCAAATTGTGGGGCAGGATATATTGCCCTTTGATGATGTTGAACAAGCGTCGGTCGCGGTGGCCGCTTTGGATGGGATGATTTAACATGGCACTTTGGACATCAGACGACGCCGCACGCGCCACAGGCGGACATGTGACCACGCAATGGGTTGCCAATGGTGTGTCGATTGATACGCGTACTCTGCAAAGCGGCGATTTGTTTATCGCTCTCAAGGCAGCGCGTGATGCTCATGAATTCGTGGCCCAAGCTTTGGCCAATGGTGCGGCTGCTGCGCTGGTGGATCACCATCCCGATGGCGTCGCGCCTGATGCGCCGTTGTTGATTGTCGCAGATGTCCAAGCCGCGCTCGAGGATCTGGGCCGGTTTGCGCGTGCGCGCACAAACGCGCGCGTCGTCGCGGTGACCGGATCGGTTGGGAAAACCTCAACCAAGGAAATGCTGCGCGATATGTTGATCCCGCAGGGGAAAACACATGCCTCTGTGGCAAGTTACAACAATCATTGGGGCGTTCCGTTGACCCTTGCGCGGATGCCTGCGGATACCGAGTTTGCGGTTATTGAAGTTGGCATGAACCACCCCGGTGAGATTGCCCCGTTGTCACAGATGGCGCGACCCCATGTTGCGATGGTTACAACCGTTGCTGCCGCGCATTTGGCGGCCTTTGACGGCATTGACCAAATCGCGGTGGAAAAAGCATCGATCATCGATGGATTGGAACAGGGCGGTGTCGCCGTGTTTAACGGTGATATCCCAACCAAAGACGTGCTTGCGCGCTGTGCCGCATCCGCAGGGGTACCCGTGAATTGGTTTGGCGAAACCGCAGATTTTGCACGGCTGTCCTCGATCGAGGTGGATGGAAATACAACATGCGCTCAGGTTCATGTTGCGGGTGTTCCCCATGTCATGAACATCCAATCCGCAGGCCAGCATTTCGCGATGAATGCCTTGGGCGCTTTGGCCTGTGTGACCTTGATCAAGGCGGATCCGGCCGCCGCCGCGCGCAACGTGTCAAACTGGGTTCCCGTCATCGGTCGTGGCGCGCGTGAAGTGGTCACAACCGACGAAGGCGCGATTGATCTGATTGATGATGCCTATAACGCAAACCCCACATCCCTGCGTGCGGCTATGGCGGTCTTGGCCGTGTCAAACGCCCCGCGCAGAATTGCGATCCTAGGGGATATGCGTGAACTTGGCGCGACCGAAATTGCGGCACATCAAAACATCGCAGATTGGTCTGAGACCACCGCGATTGATTGCATTCACACCGTGGGTCCCTTGATGGCGCATTTGCACGCCGCCTTGCCCGCGGATAAGCGTGGGCAGCACTCTGAGACTGCGCAAAATATGGCGGAACAGGTGCAAAATTTGGTCCGCGCGGGCGATAGTGTGTTATTAAAAGCATCACTCAGCATCGGGATGCGCAAGGTAGTTGACGCAATCAAGAATATGGGTCATGGCACAAAAAAATAGATCGGGGACTTAGATGTTTTATTGGCTCACAGCACTCTCAGACGG
>RGAJ01000097.1 GCA_009920225.1 Paracoccaceae bacterium | reverse complement strand
GGCAGTTCGGAGATGACGCAAGCTTTGGAAAAGTTGCGGAATTAACATTGTCGAATGTGCCAAGCACTGTCTACAAAACCATGCCGTTGATCATGATACTGTCAGCCGTCTGGATGTTTCTTGCCCTCGCGCGATCAAGCGAATTGGTTGTCGCGCGTGGGGTCGGACGATCGCCTTTGCAGTTTTTGTTTGCTCCGATCATGGTTGCCGCTTTCGTGGGAGTCTCTGCGGTTATGATATTTAACCCGTTCGTTGCCGCAACCTCAAAACATTACATTCAACTGCGCGAAGAAATTTCAACGGGCCGCAATTCGGTATTTTCAGTTGGGTCCGAAGGCCTGTGGTTGCGCCAAGGGGATACAAATGGTCAAACGGTAATTCGTGCAGCGCGATCGAATGCGGACGGCACGATACTGTATGATGTAACACTCATTAGCCTTGCAGAAAACGGGAAACCCATCCGCCGCATTGAAACAAAAAACGCCCGACTTGGCACGGGCGAATGGATTTTAGGCGCGTCCAAGATTTGGCCAATTTCACCAAATTCCAACCCCGAAATGCAATCCTTCAAAGCACCAAACTATAGCATACCATCTAGCCTGACACTTGATCAGATCAAAGACAGCTTTGGTAGCCCCGCAACGATTTCGATTTGGAATTTAACAAAATACATCAGCGATCTTCAGGCGTCCGGGTTTTCTGCACGCAGACACGCGGTATGGTTCCAAATGGAATTGGCACGGCCTATTTTCTTGATTGGCATGATGCTGATCGGCGCTGGTTTTTCAATGCGGCACACTCGTTTTGGTGGCACGGGGATGTCAGTTTTGATTGCTGTTATGCTCGGGTTTGGGTTGTTTTATTTGCGTAATTTTGCGCAAATTTTGGGTGAAACAGGCCAATTGCCGATCTGGCTTGCCGCATGGACACCACCCGTCGCAACGCTTTTGATCGCCATGGGCATCATCTTGAACAAAGAGGACGGCTGATAGCGCCATGTCTTGTGTTTATTTAGCCCAAGACATCGGCCGCCGATAGAATTAGATCGGTCCAAGTGTTGCTTTTTATCGGTGGCATCGCTTAAATAAAACCGGCACACATCTGCCACATAAAAAAATTGGGCTGACAATCGCTCGTAACGGGGTTAGCAAAGGTAGGACAAACTGCGCGTTTACCCTATTCAGGACATAAATGATGTTTAAGACTTCTTTGAAAACACTGACGGCTCTTGGCGTCGCACTATGTTTATCGGTTGGGACGCCGGCATCGTCGGGTGGGTTGTTTTCAGCGGCCATTCGGGTCAATGAAAGTGTCATCACCAACTTTGAACTGCAGCAGAGACAGCGTTTTCTAGAAGTCTTAAAATTTCCTGGGAATCCATCATCACTTGCACGTGAGCAATTAATCGAAGAGCGTCTTAAACAGGGCGAGGCGAAAAAGCTTGGCATACGAGTGCCCGAACAAGTTTTGAAGGCATCAATTGAAGAATACGCAGGCCGGGCAAATTTATCGCCCGAAGAGTTTATTTCAGAGCTTGAAAAAGCAGGTGTTGACCAATCCACACTGATAGAATTTCTGCGCACCGCCATATTGTGGTCAGAGGTGGTACGGGCAAAATTTGGCGCGCAAAGTGCGATCAGCGAAGAACAACTAGAGCGGTCCGTAAAGGCCGATGCGTCTGGCACCAGTATCGAAGTTTCATTGACTGAGATCATCATGGCCATTGAGCCAGGCTTAGAAGAAGAAACCCAAGCTAAGGCACAAGAGCTTGCAAACATCACATCAATTAACAAATTTTCAGAGGCCGCGCGCGAATTTTCTGATGCGCCAACCGCTGAGCTGGGCGGCAAAATTACCTGGCAAAAGTTAGACAGCTTACCCCCTGTTTTGCAACCCTTGATCTTTGGCCTTGCTCCCGGTGATGTGACAGAACCGCTACAAATTCCGAATGCGGTTGCGTTATTCCAATTGCGCGGTATCCGTGAAACCCCTTTCCGCCGCCCCGCACCGGGCGCTATTGATTACGCACAGTATCGGTTTCCCGCGGATGACGCCAAGACGCTTTCTGCCTTGCGTGCAGATTTGGTGCACTGTGATGATCTGTATGCATGGGCCAAAGGCAATCCAAACCATGATCTGATCCGCGAAAGTGCGGCACCTAACGAAATCATGCAAACCCGCGCGGCGCTGTTAAAACCGCTGGATGACAATGAATTTGTGATTGAAATCACAGGCGCGACCGCAACATTAACAATGTTATGCGGACGCACGCCAAACCTTGATGTGGCGGATGTTGACATGGAACAAATCCGAAATGGTCTGCGCAGCAAGCGGTTGGATGATTTTGCGAATGGGTTTCTTGAAAACCTGATTGATGACGCACGGATCGTCTATAAATGACCAAACCGATCCTATTGACCTGTGGAGACCCTGCCGGAATCGGGCCAGAGGTCGCACAAAAGGCATGGGACGAAACGCGGGATGCAGTGCCATTTGTGTGGATAGGTGATCCACGTCATTTACCCCTAGACATGCCTTTTAAGATTATTGATGACATTGGGCAGGCGCACAAAACGGCTGCAACCGCGATGCCGGTCTTGCGCCACGACTTTGCAAACCCCGTGATTGCGGGCAAGCCCGACTTTGCAAATGCACAGGGTATTATCGACGTGATTGCCCGCGGGGTTGGTTTGGTGAAATCCGGCGCTGCCTGCGCGATATGTACGTCTCCAATTTCAAAATCGGTGTTGCAAATCGGGGCGGGCTTTGAACACCCAGGTCATACGGAATATTTGGCTGCCTTGGATGGGGGCAAAGATGTGGTGATGATGCTGGCCTCTGACCAGCTCAGGGTTGTCCCCACGACCATCCATATCCCCTTGGAAAATGTGCCGTTCGCCCTGACGGCGGATCTATTGGAACGTACGATCCGAATAACCCAAGACGCGTTACAAGCGCAGTTTGGTATCGCTTGCCCGCGCATCGCGATCGCAGGTCTGAATCCGCATGCAGGCGAAGATGGACGTATGGGTGAACAAGAACAAACATTGATCCGCCCCCTGCTAGACAGGCTGCGCGCCCAAGGTTTTGACCTACGCGGCCCCTTGCCCGCCGATACAATGTTTCATGCACGTGCGCGTGCCCAGTATGACGTGGCCATCTGTATGTACCATGATCAAGCCTTGATCCCGATCAAAACGCTTGATTTCGATACAGGGGTGAACGTGACATTGGGCCTGTCATTTGTGCGTACATCCCCCGATCACGGCACAGCGTTTGACATTGCGGGGCAAAATGCGGCAAACCCGTCGTCGACACTCGCGGCGCTAAAACTGGCCGCACAACTGGGCAATGCACATGACCACCATTGACACCCTTCCGCCGCTGCGTGATGTGATCGCGACGCATGAATTGTCGGCGCGCAAAAGTTTGGGCCAAAACTTTTTGTTGGACTTGAACCTAACGGCTAAAATCGCGCGTCAGGCTGGCGAGCTGACACAATGCGACGTGTTGGAAATTGGCCCCGGACCTGGCGGTTTGACCCGTGGCCTGTTGGCCGAAGGGGCGCGGCGCGTCCTTGCAATCGAAAAAGATCGCCGCTGCATTCCCGCCTTGGCAGAAATCGCCGCGCATTATCCCGACCGTTTACAGGTGATCGAAGGCGACGCCTTGGACATCGATCCACTGTCGCATTTAACGCCGCCCATTCGCGTGGCGGCTAACCTGCCCTATAACGTCGGCACCGAATTATTGGTGCGCTGGTTAACGCCCAAAGAATGGCCACCCTTTTGGCAAACCCTGACATTGATGTTTCAAAAAGAGGTCGCCGAACGGATCGTCGCCACGCCGGGTTCCAAGGCCTATGGCCGCTTGGCGCTCCTTGCGTCATGGCGGGCGGACGCGAAAATCGCCATTCATTTGCCGCCCAGCGCATTCACCCCGCCCCCCAAGGTATCAAGCGCGGTTGTGCATATCACCGCGTTGGACAAGCCCCGTTTTGATGCGGATGCCAAAACGTTGGAACGCGTCGTCGCAGCGGCGTTCAACCAACGTCGCAAGATGTTACGCGCCGCGTTAAAGGGCGTCGCACCCGATATCGAAGACCGCCTGATCGCGGCGGGTCTAAAACCCACCGACCGCGCCGAACAAATCCCGTTAGAAGGATTCTGCGCCCTTGCCCGCGCGGTTGCCGCGACTTAACAGGCGCATCGAGGGGCCGAGGAACGCATAAATGACGATTAAGCCAACGCCGGTGGGCGGTTAACAGGGCTTTGGACCAAAGCCCCCTCCCGTTTTTCCGAAGGCAAACCTTTGGTTTGACGGGACGGGCGTGGGCTGGATCATGGGCACTATCACCCCTCACGCCGTTTTTTACGGGGATGGGGGCGCGTTGGGATTTCTTTTAACAACCCACCCACGGACATCTGCGCGAAATCTTCGGCTGTGATGGCAATCCCGCAAACGGTTCGCGACAACACCCAATCCGCACCATTCAAGGCAGGGGATCGTGCGCATCCGGGCAACCCGATCACGGGTCGCCCCTGATATGACCCAAAAAATAACAGGTTCCCAGGATCGACAGGAATGCCAAACCGATCCACATGGCCCCCTGCGGCACGCACCGCGCTGGGGGCGGTGTCGTGGACATCGGATGTGGCAGACCCCGTCAGGATCATGATGAGATCTCCCCTGCGCCGCCCTCGGTCAGGGTCACGATCAACCCCGCCGTTTTTAATGTGGGCGCGACCAACCGCACGCTGTCGCGCAGGATACCACAGACCTGATCCAAGGCCGCCTGTGGCACCGCATAGCTGATGATTTTGACCGTCGCGATCATGCCGCCATCATGCATTTGGTGCAAATCGGGAACGGTCGCAACCGTGATCATCGGGTCGACGGAATTGGCGGCGATTAACCGCGCCGCATCCAATCGCACCACGCCCACGCCCGACGCCAAGACGTTGACGCGGCCCGTAAAGGCGGGCCTCAGCGTCACATTGGCCGCCACGGGATCGGGGCACAACGCCGCCGCCAATTGCGTGGCAGCGGCGTCTTCGTGAATGTCGCCAGGTTCCAAATGGGCAACCGTCACAACACGGTGCCCTGCAGCCGTTAGTTGATCAAGGTGACCTGCGTCCAAAATTACGCCTTTGCGCAGGCGTTGTCCCGCACAGTCAACCGAATGCGCCAACACGCAACCCAAGGCCTCATCAATCTGTACGTCGCCAAAAAACATCAGCCGCGCCGCAATTTTTCGACCATTTGCCCCAGAATCGAAACCGCAATCTCGGCGGGTGTCGCGGCGCCGATGTTCAAGCCAATTGGCCCACAAATCCGTGCGATCTGTTCCGCGCTGAACCCTTTGTCGGTCAGGCGCTCAACCCGTTTGGCATGGGTACGCGTCGATCCCAAGGCGCCGATGTAATAGACATCCGACGCCAGTGCGATTTCCAACGCGGGATCGTCCAGCTTTGGATCATGGGTCAACAGGACCAAGGCCGTGCGCGCATCGCAGCCGATGGCGGTCAATGCCTCATCGGGCCAATCGTCCACGATGCGTTCGCCGGGAAACCGCGCGGATGAGCCAAAGCTTTCGCGCGGATCAACTATAACGGGATCGAACCCCGCGATACGGGCCATTGGTACCAACGCTTGGGCAATGTGCACCGCGCCCACCACGATCATACGCAGGGGCGGGTTATGAATGGCGACGAATGTTTCGCCGTCGTCCTGAAATCCGCTGCGATCCATGCGGAACCGATCCGCGTGGCCGTCGGTGTCCAAACGACGGTCGCCCGTTGTTGGGTTGACGACATAGGCCACGGGCCGACGCGCCACACGTGCCGCGACCAGATCACGCAACATATCAACGGGCAGTCCGGCGCCGACGGGTTCGACCATCACGCGGATTGTCCCGCCACAGGCAAGGCCCACAGCAAAGGCATCGCCGTCACTCACCCCATATTCCAAAACGCGGGTTTCGCCGGCCTCTAACGCCTCAAGCGCCTCGACGACCACGGCCCCTTCGACACAACCACCCGACACCGATCCTTGCATGTCACCGTCACGATTGATGACCAATTGCCCCCCCACACGGCGCGGCGCGGACCCCCATGTTTGAACAACGGTGGCCAATACCGCGCCTTTGCCCGCGTCATGCCACGATAGCGCAGTTTCAGGGATATTTTCAAAACGATCCATAACGTTTTTCTTCCTTTGGGTTCATCGCCTCGTGTCGCATCATTGCGATCAATCGGGCTTTTTCACCGTCATCATTTGGGTTTGAAATCACTTTGGCAAGGTCTTCTAACGAAGATATCGAATGAGAGGCACGAAAACTATCGACATGAGGTAACATTGTCTTGATCCCCATGGCTTGGGGTGCAAATCCATCCCAACGCAACAGTGGATTTAACCAGATGAGACGCTTGGCCGACAGGTGCAAGCGCTGCATTTCGCGGCCCAGATCATGGGCATCATCGCGATCCAACCCGTCGGTGATCAGCATCACAACCGCGCCTTGGCCCATCACCCGGCGCGACCAATCACGATTGAACGCATGCAAACATCCGCCGATCCGCGTGCCGCCCTGCCAATCTTGGGCCTCGGCCCCTGCGGCGGCCAGTGCGGCATCCACGTCGCGGGTTTTTAGGTGCCGCGTGATATTGGTCAGACGCGTGCCAAAGGTGAACGCATGCACCCGCGCCCAACCGTTGCCTT
>RGAJ01000096.1 GCA_009920225.1 Paracoccaceae bacterium | reverse complement strand
CGTGCCTTGATAACTGTCAAACCGAAGCCCGATCAATCGCGGATAAACCGCAAGTGTCCATGTTTGTCCTGTATCTGTGGTTGCCGTGAAATCGCCCACGCCAATTTCGGTGCCTGTCATCGGTTCGATATGTGCGGAACTCAGATCGTCAAAGCTTTGACCATCAAGCGTCGCATTGTCGGCAACTGTGCCATCATCGTTAAATGATATCATCCCCGAGCTGATCAAAGTTGGTGTTGGCAAGGACCCATTGTTTGGATCGTGGCTAAGCTCAATAAAAAAGCGATCAAGTTTGACAGCCGCGATCAACGTCGCATCAAACGGGGTTTGATCCGTATGGTGATATTCCGTGTAATATCCATTCGCGAAAAGCGCGTTTGGGACATTAATGGTAACCATGCGTGCGGCATCCTAATTGAATTTGATCATCTGACCATGCAAGATAGGATAACGGTGTGGACGGGATTAATTTTACGACAGCCGCCGCGCGCTGCAGCTGTCGGGTTCCGCCTTTTGCAGTGGCTCGCGTCGGAAATCCATGCCTTGCGGGACTAATAGCACAGGTTCAGATGGTCATCATGGTGAATTTAAATTGCAAAGAGGACGTCCTTCGACGTCTGGTGCGATCACCCTCTGGTGACATTGTTCCATAATATGACCTAAAGGATGAACGTTCCAAGTTTGCAATAATCATCTTGCGCAGAGGTACCTTGGACGAAGTTTAGTCCAGCCACATTGCGACGTTAAAAATTCCAAACAGGATCGGTTGATGCACCAGATAGATGATCAAGCTGTTTTGCCCCAAAAATGTAAGCCACGTAAATTTGTGCGCTTTTAGTTTTGGGGCGGGCAGGGCATAAGATGCCGCCATCCCCAACAAAAACGCCGCTGACCATGGAACAAGCGGTCTGTAATCGACCGAAAACGGGGTCGAGGTTGTGACAATTGCCCATTGCAGCCAAGCAGGGGCTTCAACAGGAATAGGGACGGTGAAAAATGCAGTAACAATCCCAATCGCCATCCCAAGCAGCGCCGCCCAATGAAGATGACGCAGCACGATCGCCCCGATCATACACATCAATATCGCATGCAAGATGCCGACGCGGATCATATTTTGGCCAAAGATAAAATAAGTGACAATCGAAATTCCCGCCGCCGCAACGGCCAAAATCACCAGCTTGCGCCGCAATGACGAGATGCGCAGGCTTTTCCCGTGTGCCAACATAAACGACACGCCCGCCAGAAACAAAAAGCTGCCGGCAATGGCGGATTCAAACAGGCGCCATTCCAACCGATACACCGTCCCCTGTGCAATATAGCCAAAAAACATAAGATCGAAGGTAAAGTGAAACACCACCATCGCAATGACCGCAATGCCGCGGGCATGGTCAATCCAAGAATATCGGGTAGGGCGGTTTTGCACGGCTGTCATGCCGCAAGCGTGTTGAAAAAAACCTGCTTTGTCCAGTCATGATTTGACAGCGCCGGCAGGGTGACGCACAGTTTCTTAACACAACAGGAGGAAAAGATGACATTTACAAGACGAACTTTTGCCACACTTGCCCTTGCCGCGACTTTCGCAGGTGCGGGGGCAATGGCCAATGCCGAAGATGATGGTGTCAAAAACTTGCCATCCAAATTAGCGATAATGCTGATGGAACCTATCAAAAGGCGTTGAACGTTGCCGCCAATTTCGCCCGCTCGATGAGCGAGGCAGGCGAAATGTACGAAATTGAAATTGTTTCCTTTAACGCGGGGCTGAATATCTTGCGCGAGGATAAATCGCCCGTGATGGATCGCATCAACAGCTTTGCCCAATCCATGCCCGACGTGACGTTCAGCGCGTGCAACAACACCATCACCGGCATGACAAAAAAAGAAGGCAAAGCACCCCCCATCACCCCGCATGCCCAAATCGTACCAGGTGGCGTGACACGTTTGATGGAACTGGATGCCATGGGATATTTTGTCATTCGCCCTTAAGCGTAACATTTACTTTAGGCACAAAAAAACCGACCAATTTCGGGCGGTTTTTTCAATCTTATTGTTTTATCTTAGCTGATTGCAGCAGCTTTCACATCTTCGTCGATATAGGGAAGATATTTTTCAAAGTTATCTGCAAACATATGCACCAATTTGGCCGCTTGCGCGTCATAGGCGGCTGTGTCTGCCCATGTGCTGCGCGGATCCAAAAGCGCGGGGTCAACGCCATCAACGGCAACGGGCACGTCAAAGCCAAAGTTTGGATCGCGGCGGAATTTAACCTCGGCCAGCGACCCATCCAACGCGGCTGTCAACAATGCGCGTGTGGCTTTGATCGGCATCCGCGACCCAGTACCATATGCGCCACCCGTCCAACCGGTATTCACCAACCAACAGGTTGCGCCGTGTTTTGCGATCTTGTCACGCAACAGGTTGCCATATGCTTCTGGACGACGCGGCATGAAAGGCGCGCCAAAGCAGGTTGAAAATGTGGGCTCTGGTTCTGTAACACCACGTTCTGTGCCGGCCACTTTGGATGTGAAGCCCGACAAGAAATGGTACATCGCTTGCGCTGGTGTCAAACGCGCGATGGGGGGCAAAACGCCAAACGCATCGCAAGTCAGCATAATGATGTTTTTCGGATGCCCGCCCAATGCGGTGTCAGAGGCGTTTGAAATATAGTCCAACGGATACGCGCAGCGCATATTCGCGGTCAGACTGTCATCGTTGAAATCCAGTTCAAGTGTTTCTGGATCAAACACCATGTTTTCGATCACGGTGCCGAATTTCTGGGTGGTTGCGTAAATCTCTGGTTCCGCTTCGGCATTCAGGTTGATGGTTTTTGCGTAACAGCCACCTTCGAAATTGAATGTTCCGCGATCGGACCAGCCATGTTCGTCATCCCCGATCAACACACGGGATGGATCGGCGGACAATGTGGTTTTGCCCGTGCCAGACAGGCCAAAGAATACGGCCGTATCAACGGGGTTGCCCACCGCATGGTTGGCCGAACAATGCATCGGCATCACGCCTTTTTCCGGCAACAGGTAATTCAACAAGGTAAACACAGATTTTTTGTTTTCGCCCGCGTATTCGGTGCCCCCGATCAAGATCAGCTTTCTGTCGAAATTCATCGCGATCACGGTTTCAGACCGACAGTTGTGCTTTTCAGGGTTTGCTTGGAATGTCGGGCAGTTGATCACAGTGAAATCCGCGACATAGCTGTCCAGCGCGGCGCGCTCGGGGCGGCGCAGCAGGTGGCGAATAAACAGGCTATGCCATGCCAATTCGGTGACCATACGCACGTTGATCGACAAAATGGGATCTGCACCGCCGACCAAATCTTGGACAAAGTAATCTTTGCCTTTCATATGCTCAAGCATATCAGCATACAGCGCGTCGAACCCGGCTTCTGACATTTTGGCGTTATTTTCCCACCAAATTTTGTCTGTCACAGATGCGGTATCAACGACGTGCTTGTCCTTTGGCGAACGGCCGGTGAATTTGCCTGTGGTGACCAAAAATGTGCCGCCTTGGCCCAACGTGCCTTCGCCCTTTTTCAAAGCCGCCTCGATCAAGGCTGGCTCAATAAAGTTATAATAGACATTGCCCAAACCACTGATGCCTTGATCTTCAAGTTGGAACTGCGGGTTCACCCGTCCTAATGTCATGTTAAACTCCTGTAGCCGCGCCCTTGCGGCGGTAATTATGCGGCGGGACTTAAAGGTCGTCATCCCCCCGAGGGTCCAGTGCGCCTGCGACCCTGTCCCATGTGTAACATTCTGATTACAAAGATGAATAGGCGCAAAATAACGCAGTTAGCGCAATCATTTTCACGTTAGCGCAAAAGTTAGCGCAAACAATTGTCCTATGGGAAACCTCGGGCGGCCTGAGTGGCGGCAAGTTCGGGATTTTGTCACAATTTCGCAATAAATCATTCTAAATCTCTTGGTTTTTTGTCTGATTCGCGAATTGTGATTGATAAAGGGTTCATAAATACGCAATAGTATATGAAAATAAGAGCAGTAAGAGGTTGCGAATGTCGAAAATTGCATTGGTCGATGATGACCGAAATATTCTTACGTCCGTGTCAATGACGCTCGAAGCCGAAGGGTTCGAGGTTGAGACATATAATGACGGTCAATCAGCGCTCGATGCGTTCAATCGCAAGCTGCCAGATATGGCCGTATTGGATATCAAAATGCCGCGCATGGACGGGATGGAATTGCTGCAACGTCTTCGCCAGAAAACGAATATGCCGATCATTTTTCTAACGTCTAAAGATGACGAGATTGATGAAATCCTAGGCCTGCGGATGGGGGCGGATGACTATGTGAAAAAGCCGTTTTCACAGCGTCTTTTGGTCGAGCGGATCCGAACCTTGTTGCGTCGTAATGAAGTATTGGACGGCGCGATTATTCCCGAGACCGAAGAAACCAAGGTTATGGTGCGCGGTGAACTGGTCATGGACCCGTTGCGCCATTCTGTAAGTTGGAAGGGCAAAGATGTCACGCTCACAGTGACAGAGTTTTTGTTGCTGCAAGCTTTAGCGCAGCGTCCCGGATTTGTAAAAAGCCGCGATCAGTTGATGGATGTGGCGTATGACGATCAGATCTATGTCGATGACCGCACGATTGACAGCCACATCAAACGCTTGCGGAAAAAAATGCGGACGGTTGACGATGATTTTACCGCCATCGAGACGCTCTATGGCATCGGTTATCGCTACAACGAAGAATAGGTGAATGGCTAGCTTGGATGGATTGCCCCACACGTCGCGCCGGATCGAGGATCAGGCGGATGTTGTCTTGGGCGAAGATTGGGAAAAGGAACGCGATGTTTCCGATGAATTGGACAGCTCGCGCCGCAAGCGTGGGTTCTGGACATTTCGTCGGTCGCCGTTGACGCGAAAAATTGTCACCTTCAATCTGATTGCGCTGAACCTTTTGATCATCGGTGTGCTTTACCTGAATTCGTCGCGCGACAGTTTGGTGATGCAGCGCGCCGAAACCATGGTTTCTGACGCACAGATGTTGGCAACCATCGTGTCGGCGTCCTTGGATGATGCGACGCTTGATATCACGCCCAAAGTTGACGCAAATTTGGCCCAAGTTGATGTCGCCAATGGGCAAGAGGTTTTCATTTTCGACACCACCTTGACCATCTTGTCCCAGATTGAGGGCCAAGGTGACGGGCGCTTTGCAACAGCGTCCAAGCCGCCATTTACCCCCATTTCCAATGGGTTGGATGCGATTTGGCGCACGCTTGGCCGTGTTATTCCAAGCCTCGGAAGCTTGCCAGACGCGCCAGAGGCGCGTACAGCGCATCTTCGCAATGCGGTGAATTACGGTTTGGCGGGTAAAATTGCTTATGACACATTTCGTCCCAGCCCGAATGTGACCGAAGTCTCCGCCGTTGCGCCCATCGACTATGACGGGCAAATTATTGGCGCTGTTGTTTTGATTGGTGCGTCCGGCGAAATTGATCGTTATCTGAAATCGGAACGCGAACGGGTGTTTCAATTGCTGATCATTGGTACCTTGGTGTCTATCGTGCTTAGCATCGTTTTGGCATCGACAATTTCAAACCCGTTGAATGATCTTGCCACTGCCGCCGAATTGGGGCGCGAGAAAAATTCATCCAGCGTGTCGCCCGGGCGCATTCGTATCCCCGATTTATCTGCGCGGCCTGACGAAATTGGTCGGTTGTCTGGGGCATTGCGGGGGATGGTGTCGGCGCTTTATGATCGTATTGATGCCAATGAACAATTCGCAGCCGATGTTGCACATGAAATCAAAAACCCGCTTGCCTCGCTTCGGTCGGCAGTTGGCACAATGCGCTATGCCAAAAACGAGGAACAGCGCGACAAATTGCTGGACGTGATCGATCATGATGTCAGACGTTTGGACCGCTTGGTCAGTGATATTTCCAATGCGTCGCGTTTGGACAGCGAATTGGTAAAAGAGACCCAAGAATCCTTTGATCTGCTCCGATTGATCGAAAACTTGGCCAACTACCTAGGATCAGAAGCGCAATCTAAAGGCATTGATTTTGTTACGGATTTGCCGGACCATCCTGTGATTGTCAACGGGCTTGAGGCGCGCTTAGCGCAGGTGTTTGTAAACTTGATCTCGAACGCAATCAGCTTTTGCCAAGATGGGGATGCGATCCGAATTTGGGTGCGCACGCGTGAAAATCGCGTCTTGGTGGTCGTCGAGGATACAGGGCCCGGAATTCCTGAATCCGCGTTGACCAAAGTGTTTAACCGCTTTTATTCAGAACGCCCCGCAAATGACTTTGGCAATAATTCGGGTCTGGGTTTGGCGATTTCCAAACAAATTGTCGAAGCACATGATGGCGTGATCTGGGCGGAAAATATCCGTCCGACGCAGGCTGATGTCACGTCTGCGCCTCTTGGTGCGCGGTTCGTGGTCGGGTTGCCTTTGTGACACTTGACCCAACGAATTTGCATGCCACATGTGTCGATATCGACGGGCGCGGTGTGTTGATTTTGGGCCCGTCTGGCGCGGGAAAATCAACGCTTGCCATTCACTTGATCACCTTGGGCGCGCGGCTTGTGTCGGATGATCGGTGTTGTGTCATCGCCCGCGATGGGGTCTTGATTGCGACACGTCCTACGACGTTGCCCAAGGGCATCGAGGCGCGCGGGATCGGTATTCTGAACGCGCCGATGTGCGATGAAACGCAGGTTTGCTATGTCCTTGATTTGGAGCGCGCCCCTGCGTCGCGCTATCCTGATCCGCAGAGTATAGAAATCTCTGGCGTTCACATTCCTGT
>RGAJ01000095.1 GCA_009920225.1 Paracoccaceae bacterium | reverse complement strand
CTTGACGATGTTGGACATTCGCCCTAGAAGCACGAAACGGAATTTTGGCGCGGCCCAATGCGGCGCCTTTTTATATTGGTCAGTAATGTGCTGGCTGTAACACTTGAACGAGGTATCTGACATGTCGCGCCGCTGCGAACTGACTGGTAAAGGCCCAATGACTGGCAACAATGTCAGCCATGCCAACAACAAAACTCGCCGTCGTTTTTTGCCAAACCTAAACGACGTTACACTACAGTCCGAAACATTGGGCCGTGGTTTTAAATTGCGTATCTCTGCTGCTGCATTGCGCTCTGTTGATCACCGTGGTGGTCTGGATGCGTTCCTGGCAAAAGCAAAAGACATTGAATTGTCTGACAACGCATTGAAAATCAAAAAAGATATCGCAAAAGCACAAGCGGCAAACGCCTAAGCCTGCGACATCATGTTGATTGCAAACCCTGTCCCGATCGGGCAGGGTTTCTTTGTTCTTAACGGATCTTTTTGACATGCGCGTTTGGCGTTTTCTTGCACTGTGGGTTTCAATCGGGCTGATTACATTCGGCACCGTGTCTACAGCTGCAGCCAAACCCGCGACCCGCGATGTGGCGGGACATATCATATTGTGTACAGGGCATGGGCCAACAACGATTCTGATCGGGTCGGATGGCCAACCTATCGATCCTGATCCGATGTGCCCTGAGTGTGTTGTGTCATTTGCCCATATCGGGGCAAGCATGTTTTCCATTGCGCCCTGTTATGTTACCCTGTCTGATGTGATCTTTGTGGATTGCACTGACACCGCAGTCGGCGGTGACGCGATTGATCCTTTGGCACGGGGGCCGCCCCAACTTCTTTGATCCAATTCAATATTTTAGGGACAAAGGAGAAACAGAATGACCCCTTCAAGAACACTTTTTGGCGCAATCGCGCTTGCCGTTTTCACCGCAGCTGCTTCTTTTGCTGATGGTATCATGATCCACGACGCCTATGCGCGTTCTGCAGGGAAAATGGCCAAGGCGGGTGCCGCGTTTTTCATGATCAAAAACGAAACATACTGGGATGACCGCTTGATCGATGTGAAATCCACCGCCGCGAAAAAGGTGGAACTGCACACGCATGTGGACCAAGGCGGCGGCGTGATGAAGATGGTTCACGTCGAAGACGGCTTTGCGATTCCTGCGGGCGGGATGCACATGCTCAAACGCGGTGGTGACCACGTGATGTTCATGGGCCTGAATAGCGCATGGGAACAAGGCGATCTGCTACCGTTAACCTTGGTCTTTGAAAAGGCAGGCGAAATCGATCTTGAGGTTCAAGTTGATTTGGAACGCCAAGAGACCATGGATCACTCCAGCCACTAAGGGTGCATTGATGCGCGTCTTGTTTGTTTGTACAGGAAATATCTGTCGTTCGCCCACCGGCGAAGCAATTTTGCGCGCAAAAGCATCCCCTCAGGACATCACCTGCGACAGCGCCGCGATGAGCGATTGGCATACGGGCGAACCACCCTATGGGCCCATGCAAGCCGCGGCGCGCGCACGGGGATATGACATGTCTGATCTGCGGGCGCGCGCCGTACGCCCGCAGGATTTCACCGATTTTGATCTGATCATCGCGATGGACCAGGGCCATTATGACGGTCTGATGAAAATTGCGCCCGCAGATCGCATCGCGCGCATCGTCAAGATGGGCGACTATGCCCGCGCCCCATGGGCAGGGGCCGATGTGCCAGACCCGTATTACACCCGCGATTTCGCGCAAACATTGGATATTTTGGAAAATGCCATCGATGGAATGCTGACCGATCTGGGTCATTCTGCCCTGTGATGACCTGAAATGCGCGAAATGCATAGCTGCGCGGGTTTCTTGTCTTGGCTTTTTATCCAAAGCGGCGTATGACGCCACACTGATCGTCAAAGGAATACACCATGCAAGGAAGCGCCAATCTTAACGTCATGATCAAAGCCGCCCGCAAGGCAGGTCGATCATTGTCCAAAGACTTTCGCGAGGTCGAAAATCTTCTCGTGTCCCGCAAAGGCGCGTCTGATTTCGTAACCCGCGCGGATACCGCTGCGGAACAGATCATTCGTGATGAATTGATGGCTGCGCGCCCCACCTATGGGTTCTTGGGCGAAGAGACAGGCGAGATTGAGGGCCAAGACCCGACGCGCCGTTGGATTGTCGATCCTTTGGATGGAACAACGAATTTCTTGCACGGTTTGCCCCATTGGGCGGTGTCGATTGCCCTAGAACACAAGGGCCAGATCGTGGCCGGCGTTGTGTATGATCCAACCAAGGACGAAATGTTCTTTGCAGAAAAAGGCGCAGGCGCTTGGATGAACGAAAGCCGCATCCGCGCATCAGTTCGCAATCGTATTGACGAAAGCCTCTATGCAACGGGGATCCCGTTTGCAACACGTGGCGAATTGCCTGCCACGCTCAAAGACCTTGCCAATTTGATGCCCGCTTGTGCGGGGGTCCGTCGGTTTGGTGCGGCCTCTTTGGATTTGGCCTATGTTGCCGCAGGACGCTATGACGGGTTTTGGGAACGCAGTTTGCAGGTCTGGGATATGGCCGCTGGTATCGTGATTGCGAAAGAGGCGGGCGCCATCGTCGAAGGCATCGCGCCGCATTCAAACCCGCTAGACACCAACGACATCTTGGTCGCGAACGAACCACAGTTCGAAAAGTTTTCTAAATTCTTCCGCGTGTGATCACGTCGGTGGAAACACCGACGCAATACCGACACGATACCGACGTTGTGCTGACGTCGGTATTTTTGTTTTTGGGGGGCTTATTTGCCCCCCGCAAGCAATGAGGCGTTTCCGCCTGCTGCTGTCGTATCAATACAGATATGACGTTCGCTGCAGGCATGCGCCTTGTCAGGGTAGGCGGTGATCAATGGCACGATTGGGCCCGCTCTGCGCGACAAGGCCAATGCCATGTCCCGCCCCGTGGCCTCATCACCCCACCAAATGACGCCACCAATATTTTTCAATGTTTCCAGTTCCTTGGTGTCAAAATCCCAATTCGCAATGACCGCCGTGCCCCCAAAATCGCGGATCATCTGCGCTTGGGTTTTTGCGGCCGTATCTGATGGACCTGCACACAGGATCGGCGGGCGTGACATCGTTTTCAAAACGTTGCTTTCCCCCGTTGGACCCGGCAATGTGATGGCCTGCTGTTCCTTGGAAATGGGTGCAGTGTCAATCGCTTGGCGCAATGATCCGCTTGGGTTTGACGCGCGGATTTCTGTTTCCATCCCCACAGGCTTGGCTGAGAACCGCCCAAGGTAATGCGGACCGCCGGCCTTTGGCCCTGTTCCCGAAAGCCCTTCGCCGCCAAAGGGTTGGCTGCCAACAATGGCCCCGATTTGGTTGCGATTGACATAGATGTTGCCTGCGTGAATTTGATCGGAAATGGTTTGGACACGGTCATCAATCCGCGTTTGCAACCCAAAGGTCAAACCATATCCAGTTGCGTTTATGTCATTGATAATTTTGTCCAATTCGTCGGCGTCGAATGTGCAGATATGCAAAACGGGGCCGAAAATTTCGCGCTCTAACTCTGCGATCCCATCGACTTTGATCAGGGTCGGCGAAATAAAGTGGCCGTAGTTTGGCGTCGGCATGTCAAAGATGACTTTGCCCTTGGCCCGCATTGCATCAATATGCGCCGCAATATCGGTCTGCGCATCGCGGTCAATGACGGGGCCGACATCGGTGGCATAAGACCACGGATCGCCGATCGACAGTTCCTTCATCGCACCGATCAGCATTTTGGTGAATTCTTCGGCAATGTCGGTTTGTACATACAAACACCGCAACGCAGAACACCGTTGGCCGGCGGATTGGAACGCGCTTTCAATAATGGCGGCCACTGCCTGTTCAGGCAGCGCTGTGCTGTCCACGATCATCGCATTCAAACCGCCTGTTTCCGCGATCAGTGGCGCGCCCACAGGGCCATGCATCGCCATGGATGACCGAATGTGCAACGCCGTTTGCGTTGATCCTGTGAATGCCACGCCTGCCACCTTGGGGTGCGACGTGATCGTCGCGCCAACATCGCCCGCGCCCTGCAAAAGCTGTAGCGCCGCAACAGGAACGCCCGCGCTATGCAAAAGCTGAACCAGACGCGTTGCAATCAATGGGGTTTGTTCCGCAGGTTTCGCAATAACTGCGTTTCCTGCGGCGAGTGCGGCGGCAATTTGGCCCGTGAAAATCGCCAAAGGAAAGTTCCAGGGCGATATACATGCAACCGTTCCTAATGGGGCCACCTCGGACGCTTGGGTCGCATAATAGCGCAAGAAATCAACACCTTCGCGCAGTTCTGCAACGGCGTCTTTGGGGGTTTTACCTGCTTCTCTGGTCAAAAGCGCGAAAAGTTCGCCAAAGTTTTCCTCATACAAATCCGCAGCACGGTTCAATGCAGCGGATCGTGCCTGTGCTGGGGCCACCCAAATCGTCGCCTGTTCCATCGCTGTTGTTACATCGGCGGGCGACGACCAGATAACCTGACCCACTGTATCGGATGGGTTCGCAGGGTTGATCACGGCCACAGGTGCCTTTGGTTCGGTGGCTGCCGCGGTCAGCGGATGCGCCTGCCAGGTTGCCGTGTGAAAGGGGGCGCGGGCATCATCAATTGCGGTTAGGGTTGGGAGATCAAACAGATCAAACCCTTTTGAATTTGAACGCTCTGGCACAAACAGATCGGTTCCCGTTTGAATGCGACCTGCGTTTCCGACCGCCGTGAACGGGTCTGCGGCCACGGTTTCAGGCGGGACAGAGGTATCAACGATTTGGTTGACAAAGCTGCTGTTCGCGCCGTTTTCCAACAGGCGCCGCACCAGATAAGCCAACAAATCGCGATGTGCGCCCACAGGCGCATAAATGCGACAATGGGTTTTCTTGTCGTGTAACACGATGTCATGCAGCGTTTCGCCCATGCCATGCAAGCGTTGGAATTCAAAGGCATCAGTGTCTGGTGCCATATGCAAAATCGCCGCCACAGTATGGGCGTTATGCGTCGCGAATTGCGGGTAGATGCGATCCGTCATCCCCAGCAATTTGCGTGCATTTGCGATATAGGACACGTCGGTCGCCGATTTGTCTGTGAACACAGGGAAATCCGACAGGCCAGCGACCTGTGCGCGTTTTATTTCCGTGTCCCAATACGCACCCTTCACAAGGCGGACCATGATTTTTCGATCAAGGCGTGTGGATAAATCGTAAAGGTAATCAATGGCGTGGCTTGCCCGTTTGCCATAGGCTTGGATCACAATACCAAACCCATCCCATCCTTTTAATGCAGGTTCGGCCAGAACGGTTTCGATGATGTCCAAGGACAAGGATAAACGATCTGCTTCTTCTGCGTCGATGTTTAATCCCATACGTGCCGATTTCGCCAAAAGCGCGAGCGAACGCAAGCGTGGCACCAATTCGTCCATCACACGTTCGCGCTGCGCGATTTCATAACGTGGGTGCAATGCCGACAGCTTGACCGAAATACCAGGGTTCTTGCGGATATCATCATGAACGCAGGCATCGGCAATCGCGGTTATCGCGCGAGAATACGACAGGTGGTAGCGCGTCGCATCCGCATCTGTGCGCGCGGCCTCGCCCAACATGTCATAGGAATAGGTATATCCCTTTTCTTCCATTTTGCTGGCGCGTTTCATGGCGGATGTGATGGTTTCGCCCAGAACAAATTGACGGCCCATTTCCTTCATCGCGCGCGATACTGCGGTGCGGATCACAGGTTCACCCAATCGTTTGACCGCCGCTTTCAACGTTCCAACAACACCAGAATTTTCATCGTTCAACACCGACCCCGTCAGCATGAGCGCCCAAGTCGATGCATTGACCAAGGGGGACGTGGAATGCCCCATATGTTTGCCCCAATCGGAGGGTGCAATTTTATCTTCGATCAACGCGTCAATCGTTTCGGCATCCGGCACACGCAACAGGGCTTCGGCCAAACACATCAACGCGATCCCTTCGTCGGTCGATAGCCCGTATTCGGCCAAGAACACCTCCATCAAGCCGGGTTTGGCGCTGTTGCGAATTTGGGTTACGATTTGTGCTGCCGCGGATGTGATCGCGCGTCTGTCGTCTTCGGTCAAATTGGCCTGTTGAATAAGCGTCTTGATCAAAGGCGCTTCGGCGCAATAAGTTTCGGTATCGATGAGGGATCGAAGGGTTTGATTGGTGTCGCGCGGCATTTTGGATGCTCCTATACTCTATTAGACTAGCATAATCGGAATTTAGAAGTTATATTTCCTGAAGATTGAATTTTTTGGGTGCAAAATGTCTGATTATTCAGTAGAAAACAGAAAAAATGAACTTGCCGATCTGGATCGGTTTGATTATGCGATTCTCGCGGCTTTGGGCCAAGATGGGCGCATGAGCATTACAAACCTGGCCCAAGTGGTGGGCCTGTCCAAATCCCCGACCCAAGCCCGCTTGCGCCGGTTGGAACGCGATGGCTATATCCTGGGGTATCGCGCGATGGTCGATCCAATCCGGTTGGGGATGGATCACGTGGCCTTTATCGAAGTCCGCCTAAGCGACACGCGCGAAAACGCCCTCGATGCGTTCAACAAGGCGGTCGCCAAAATTCCAGAAATCGAAGAAGCGCATTTGATCGCGGGTAATTTCGATTACCTCATGAAGGTCCGCACCAGCAGCATGCGCGATTACCGGTTGGTTTTGGCGGAGAAAATTTCGACATTGCCCTATGTCGCAAGCACATCAACCTACGTCGCGATGCAGGCCGTGAAAGAGGACGTTTCCGCCGAATTTGGCTAAGGATGCCTCTTTACACTT
>RGAJ01000094.1 GCA_009920225.1 Paracoccaceae bacterium | reverse complement strand
AAAAATTAACGCGCTTGTCCGTTCAAAAAGATGCGTTTTTGTCCCAAATCAGCCATGAATTGCGCACGCCGATGACCTCTATCCTGGCGTTTTCAGAAATTTTACAAGATGGTGCAGGTTTGGCGGATGAAGATATGGTCAAATACGCCACGATCATTCACGGCGAAGCATCCCGATTGACACGGCTTTTGGATGACTTGCTTGATCTCAGCGTGCTTGAAAACGGGCAAGTCAATCTAAACCTATCAACCGTCAATCCGGTTGTGTTGGTGAACCGCGCGGTGTCAACGGTGCAAGCGGGGGCCACGTCAACCGATCTAAAAATCAACGTCCTTGCGCCCAGCACCTTGCCACATCTTAACACGGATCCAGACCGATTGGGGCAGGTGTTTATCAATCTTATCGCCAATGCTCGAAAATATTGCGATGCTGCTGAGCCCGAATTAAACATTTCGCTGCGCGAACAAAAAGGCGTCTTAATCGTTGATTTTATCGACAACGGAAGCGGTGTTCCAAAAGAAGACCAAGACCTAATTTTTGAAAAATTTGCGCGCATTGGGGAACAAAAGGCGGGCGGTGCTGGGCTTGGGCTTGCAATTTGTCGCGAAATCATTGGCCGATTGTCTGGCAGTATTTTTTATCTTCCGGGACAAGAGGGCGGTGCGTTTCGCGTCATTTTGCCGATTGTGGCGCGCACATAAACCTTTTGGTAAGGTCGCGCTGTCACTGTGATGAAAATCATGGGGATGACACATGCCGATCGCACAGCCAAACAAAACGATATTACAGCGCAAATTGTCAAACAGTCCACGGTTTGACAACACTATTGCCCAACATTCGGGGCGGTGGGCGCAAACATTTGTGGCATCGGCTGCCGAAACGCTTGGGTTATCTTTGACGATGGGGCGGCGCCATGCGTTGCGATCAAAGGCACAGGATTTGCCGGCCATTTTGTCAGATATTTCGATGTTTATCTGGGCCGATGGGCCCGATGGGCAATCGGCCTTTGTTGGACTTGATGCGGCTTTTCTTAGCGCGGTGTTGGAAATTCAAACCATCGGCCGTGTGGTCGGACGGGCAAGCACGCATCGCCCACCATCGCCCACCGATTTCGCGTTGGTCGCCCCCTATGTTGAAGCGGTGTTCAATCGCGCAGGGACCCAAGATATTATCACATCCGGATTACGTCCACGACGGCAGTTGCCGCATTTGGATGCCGTATTGCAGGCGCTTGATCATCACGACACAACAGTAAGCGTTATGTCATTTCGGTTGGCGGACACGGATGTTACGGGACGGTGTGTTGTTGGGTATCCGCAACCCAAACAAACAAGCTCGGCACGCGATCCGTCAAAAGCGCTTGCCACACTGTGCCCCGAACTTGAAAGCTTGCGGTCCGATCTGTGGGTTGAATTGCATAAATTTCCGACAACGCTGTCACATTTAAAATCGCTCAAGGTCGGTGACTACCTTGTGCTGCCCTCTGATGTTTTGGGCGCGGTGCGTTTAAAGTCTGGGGAAAACGGACCCACGTTCGATGCCGAATTGGGCAAAGCCGGTTCGCGCCGGGCGGTGCGGTTGATGGCGTTGGGCGATGAGGTCCCTGTTTACACGGACACCTTGGCCGCCGATGTTGCAGAAGATCCTGCACCTATCGAATAGAATTTTGAATTTAGCGACAACTGGGACGCGCTGTTGGACAAGGATTGGTTAGAGGCGATGGATGACCATGAAAAAACCGCCCGTCCCACAGGGACAGGCGGTTAATTGAAATCAAGGAATTATTCCGCAGGAACCACGCGGTCCATTGCGTTGCGGACCTTTGGTGCGGCAAGCATGCCAACCAACATGGCTGCAATAAAGATCCAAAGGGACGCGCCCCCAAATCCCAATGATGCAATCGCGGGTCCTGGGCACAATCCGGCCAAGCCCCAACCCATACCAAACATGATGGATCCGACGACCAAGTTGCGGCCAAGTTTTGGATCAGGACGTGCGGGGAATGACCCACCCGTTAACGGTGTGCGGCCACGCGAATAAGCCCATGCCAAGGCCATAGGGATCATTGCGCCGCCCATAACAAAGGCCAACGTCGGGTCCCAAGCGCCAAAAACGTCAAGCCAACCTTGGACTTTTGCAGTGTTGGTCATGCCCGAGATGATCAAACCACCGCCAAAAAACATACCGGCGATCAAAGCAATTACATTTTTCATCAGATCCACCCCAACACGTGACGCAGGATCGCCATCGTCAGGCCCCCCGCAAGAATGTAAAACACAGTCGCGACAAAGCCACGGATCGATAGACGTGACATCCCGCAAACGCCATGTCCGGATGTACAGCCGTTTGCAATGCGTGTCCCGACGCCGACCAAAAGGCCTGCGATCACCAATTGCATGATGTTGTTGGTGATGTTTGTTTCGCTACGATCCATAAATTGCAGCACAATTAACGGCGTGATGAAGACACCCGCCAAAAATATAATCCGCTCCATCGCGGTTGAGCGGCCTGAACCGTCGACCAATCCGCCGATGATGCCGCTTGCACCCATGATGCGCCCATTCCCCAAAAGGTAAATCGCGCCCCCCGTTCCAATCAGCAGACCGCCGATCAGACCATATATCCAGTCTATTTGCATGATTTTGCTTCCGTTGCTGTTCAAAATGGCGCGACCCTTCGCGCCATTCTATTTTCTTCCCTAATGCCCTGTTAGAGTTTGTTTACAGGGACTTTCAAATACACATTCCCGTCCGCGTCTGCTTCGGGCAAATTGCCTGCCCGCATGTTGACCTGCAAAGATGGGATGATCAGCTTTGGCTTTGCCAAAGTTGCATCGCGTTCGTTGCGCATTTTCACGAAATCGTCTTGGGTCTTGCCGGCGCCGATGTGAATGTTCAATGCTTTTTGCTCTGCAACAGTTGTTTCCCACGCGAACTCATCGCGACCGGGTGCTTTGTAATCGTGACCCACGAAAATGCGTGTGTCATCTGGCAAGGCCAAGATTTTCTGGATTGACGCAAAAAGCGTTTCTGACGATCCGCCGGGGAAATCGCAGCGTGCGGTTCCGAAATCTGGCATAAACAATGTATCGCCAACAAACGCGGCATCACCAACCACATATGTCAAACATGCAGGCGTGTGACCTGGTGTGTGCAAAACCTGACCTGTCATGCCACCGATCTGGAATTCATCGCCTTCTTCGAACAATTTGTCGAACTGGCTTCCGTCGCGTTGGAATTCGGTGCCTTCGTTAAAGACCTTGCCAAAGGTGTCTTGGACCACGGTGATGCGATCGCCAATCCCGATTTTGCCGCCAACCTGCTTTTGCAAATAGGGGGCCGCAGACAGGTGATCGGCGTGAACGTGGCTTTCTAACAACCATTCAACCTCAAGGTTGTTGTCTTTGACGAATTTGATCACCTCGTCTGCAGATTTGGTGTCTGTGTTTCCCGAGGAATAATCAAAGTCCAAAACGCTGTCGATGATTGCACATTTCGCGCTGTTTGGATCTTTGACAACGAAGGATACAGTAAATGTGGCTTCGTCAAAAAATGCTGTGACTTCTGGTTTCATGATTCTTTACTCCGTCAGTGTTGCCACAAACATATATTGAAAATTGAATATATTTCAAGTGATAAATTCAACGTTCTGAATTTTTAGTAAAAAATAATGTGGAAGAGGGGCTTATTGAAAGAAATTACCCAAGATGACCATCATGAGGCCCAAGGTCGAAAGCATCAACGACCCAAGGTTCAAGGGCACCACTTTTTTCACAACGTCACGCAATTCATCGTCTGATAGGCCGGATTTTTTTGCTTTGGCGACCTTGGCAATACACCAAATCAATCCCGCTAAACCCAGCAAAGATGCACCAACGCCTGCCCAGATAAGAAATGCCATAACTGTCCCCTTTGTTCTGTTTGTGGCATAAGTCAAAATTCTTGACCCCGCAAGTGTGGGCGTGGGTTGCGGTAGTGCGATTTGCCATGTAAATCGAGGAAAACCAAGCGATATGAGGATAATATGGACGAAATTACCGAAGCAACCTATCGTGTGACAGCGGATGAACTTCGCCAGTTTATCGAACGATTTGAACGGCTTGAAATCGAAAAGCGCGAAATTGCAGACCAACAAAAGGAAGTTATGGCCGAAGCCAAAGGGCGCGGATATGACACCAAAGTGATGCGTAAAATCATCACCCTTCGCAAGCGTGATAAGAACGATATCGCCGAAGAAGAAGCGGTGCTTGAGATGTACAAAGAAGCCTTGGGAATGTCCTAAGGCGTTAGGGTTCGATCAAGGTGACACCGGGCAGCTCAGCGATGCGATCCACATCATGATCGTAAATTTCGCTGAGCTGATCCACGGTGGTCTGATCCCACGGGGTCATGTGCAGGTCTTGTTCCACGACATCTTTGCGGGCAAATTTCTGCGCAAACGCGTACATAACCTTTCGACGTTGAAGCGGGTTCATATCGGGGTGCTTTTGCATGTACCCTTTGAACCGCTCAAACCCTTCTGGCGTTAGGATTTGGGCAAAGATCGCATATCCATTCGCCATTGCTTGATTGCGTGAAACAGACGCGAAATTGCGCAAAAGTTGCGACCAAATAAACGGCGTATCTTCGTCACACCAAACGGTGATTTTGATCTGTGGCAGTGCCGCATGGATGCGTGCAAACAATTCCGACCACCGCAGCGCCATATAGTTTGAACCCTTCAAAATGTCGTTCATATGCGGCGCTTGTGCTGCAACCATCGACGCGGGGATAAAGGTTGCTGGGTTACGGATGGAAAAGAACATCTCGATCTGATCTTGCGGAAAGATCTGGCAAAACCGTTCCAAGTGTTTCACGGCGTCAGGAAAAAATTTGTCGTAGTGAATACTTTCTTTGGGCGATCCAAAGAAAACCGGCATACTAAGAATCATCGCGTCGATATTTGTCTTGTCCTGGAACATGCCATACATCAACGTTTGACGCGCGGTCACGGCGGGCTGGTTTTTTACAACCTGCATCATCGCTTGTCGCAAAGGTCGGCGGTACGATTGTACCCGAGGTAACGCGATCCCTTGTTTGGCAAGCAACGGCGCATTTGCATCGAGGGATGCAAATAGTTTATCTTCATCAGTAGGATGAGCGCCGGCATGTAACAAAATTCGCATCAGTTGGCTTTCTTGTGGATTGGTTTACCCATATGTATATAACGCCAAAAAGAATTGTGAATACCCCAGTTGGAAAAGGATAGGTTGTGATCACTCAACGCAACAGCAGCGTACCACGCAATATTCCAAAGATCTCGGTTGGTGGGGTCTGGGGCATTGGTGCGCTGTGCATTGCCATCCTTGTGGTCATTCCCATTCTTTCGGTCGTATATTTGGCCTTTTTCCCGACCGAGAACATCTGGCCGCATTTGTTGTCGACGACGTTGCCACGCTATGTTGGCACCACGCTGACCCTGATGATGTCGGTGGGCGTGGGAACGGTGGTTTTGGGAACGGGTGCCGCATGGCTCGTCAGTCGATATAAATTCTTGGGGTCCAAGTGGATGGAATGGCTGTTGCTGATGCCATTGGCCATTCCTGCCTATGTGGGCGCCTATGCGTTGGTGGATTTGTTGGAATATGCAGGCCCCGTGCAAACGGCATTGCGTGAGTATATGGGCTGGACCTCTGCGCGCGACTATTGGTTTCCTGAAATTCGCTCTTTCGGGGCGGCGGTCGTGGTATTGACGCTCGCACTCTATCCTTATGTTTACCTGCTCAGTCGCGCGGCATTTCGCGAACAATCAGGTGCCGCAGAAGAGGTCGCGCAGTCGTTGGGCGTCGGAGCATTCATGCGGTTTATCCGCATCGGCCTGCCGTTGGCACGCCCTGCAATTGCGGCAGGCGTTGCCGTTGTGATGATGGAAACAGTGAATGATTTCGGGACAGTAGATTATTTTGCGGTTCAAACCCTGACGACAGGTATTTTTTCGGTCTGGCTGCAAAGCAATAACGCAGGCGGTGCTGCGCAAATCGCAACAATTGTTCTGACCTTGATTGTGGTTTTGGTCACACTCGAAAAGATGGGACGCAACAAGATGCGGTTTTTCTCTCTCTCGACTCGCCATCGTCCGATTGAGAAAAAGCAATTGCGCGGACTGACATCGCTGGCCGCGGCGATCGCCTGCGCGGTGCCGATTCTGTTGGGGTTTGTTTTGCCGACTACAGTGCTTGGACATCATGCGTTGGATCACATCCACGAATGGGCGAATCCCGAATTGATCAAAGCAGCGCGAAATACATTGATCACCGGTGCAATCGCGGCTGTGCTGACGGTCGCAGCCGCGGGTTTCATGGTCTATGGCGTTCGTTTGTCGGGCAGCCGTTTGCCGCGGCTCTTGTTGCCCATCACAACGATTGGATACGCGGCACCGGGCGCGGTGTTGGGGGTTGGTATACTTATTCCTTTGGCCGCGCTTGATAATGCAATGGCCGATGCGATCTATGCGGCGACGGGGGTTGATGTGGGGCTGATCCTGACCGGCACGGCCGTTGCGCTTATCTTTTCCTATTGCGTGCGCTTTTTTGCAATCGCCCAAGGGGCAGCCGATGCCGCAATGGGCTGCATTTCCCCCAATCTTGCAAATGCAGCGCGGTCTTTGGGGCGAAACCATTTGCAAGTGCTGTGGGACGTCTATGTTCCGCTGTTGAAAGGGTCCGTTGGGTCGGCGCTGTTGTTGGTGTTTGTGGACTGCGTAAAAGAGCTGCCCGCCACATTGCTCTTGCGCCCGTTTAATTTCAACACATTGGCCACCCGTGTTCATGACCAAGCAAGCCTTGAAAACTTGGCCCAAGCTGCGCCTGCAGCGATCATGATGATTTTGGTCGGCGTCGGCGCGGTCGGATTATTGGCCCGCACAAACAAATAAAATTGGTCAAAATTCGGACGCAAATTTTTTTTGAAAAAATGCGAAATTGATATTGCACGTCCAAACAGGTTTGATTAAAAGCCACCTCACACAAGACAACACGTCACGTGTCGGCCCCTATAGCTCAGCTGGTAGAGC
>RGAJ01000093.1 GCA_009920225.1 Paracoccaceae bacterium | reverse complement strand
TTCTCCTCGCCGCCCATCGAGCGCTTCTTCTCAAGCATCGCCAGGTGACCGCCGGCAGAGAAAGCCTTGCCGGCGCCAGCCAGAATGAGCACCCGAGCGGACCTCTTCGCCTTGAGCTCCGAAACGGCAGCTTGGAACTCGGCTGCCATCTCCTCGCTCATGGCGTTAAGGTTCGCTTCGTCGTGTAAGGTCAGCGTTGCGATGCCGGTTGCGCGGCGTCGCGTAATTCAGCGCCTCGGCCGTGTTCACGGTGGCAATCACTCCGCTTGTGGCCGAGACCTGATTATTGGTGACGTAGAACACGTTCTGCCCGCTGGCGCAAACCACGCGCCCGCTGAGCCTGTTGAGCCGTTGAACGAAGTCGAAATGGAAGCGTTTCGTGAATTGGTCGGCAAGATCGTTCGCGACGAACTAAAAGGAAGTTTGGGTGAGAAAATCACAACAAACATCCGAAAAATGGTCCGGCGCGAAATTGCCATTGCTTTGAAAGACATGAATATCAAATAAAAAACGCGGCTCAATTTGGCCGCGTTTTTTAATGTATTCTGTATCTTAATATTATGCGGCTTCTGCCTGCATCGCGGCATTGCGGCGCTCGCTTTCTTCGCGAGACAGCGCAACAGAGGTACGGATACCTTTTGCAACGAATGCCATAAGCCCTTCGACCACACGTTCATTTGGGTCAATCCCTGCACAAGACAGGACTTCACGACCATCTCTGGACCGTGCCCAACGCGCGATTTGTTCGGGACCATTGCCGTATTTTTTATCATCTGCAATTGCATCATCTAATGCAGCTAACACCACAGCCGCGAACAGTTTGCGTGCGCGGTTGCCTTGTTCGGCGTTGAAAGCTGTTGCATCAACGAAATCGGTCATCTCGTCGTCCTTTTATCATCTACTTGTCTTTTAGGCGTGAAGGTGCTTATGACTGAAAAAAAACGATTCGGGTAGTCTTTATTTGCAAACCACCTATGCGTTCTCTGCATATCTTTTTCGTCAAGCACCGACATATCGTTTACTTGCCAAGGCAAGTCCCACAATATATAGGGTCGGTTAACGAAACATCAACCTTTCAAGGGTTTTAGATATGCCAAAAATTAACGGAAATGAAATTCGCCCAGGTAACGTATTGGAACACGAAGGTGGCTTGTGGGCTGCTGTCAAAGTCGATCACGTGAAACCCGGTAAAGGCGGCGCGTTTGCCCAAGTCGAATTGCGCAATCTGCGCAATGGCACCAAGCTGAACGAACGCTTTCGCAGCGCCGACAAAGTTGAGCGTGTACGCCTAGAACAAAAAGACCAACAATTCCTGTATGAAACAGATGGCATGTTGGTGTTCATGGACACCGAAACCTATGAACAGATTGAATTGCCTGCTGAGCTGTTGGGCGAGCGTCGCCCATTCTTGCAAGACGGCATGACCATCTTGGTTGAATTCTATGACGAAGAGGCATTGAACGCGACGCTGCCGCAAAAAGTGACCTGCAAAGTTGTTGAAACAGAGCCTGTCGTCAAAGGTCAAACCGCTGCGAACAGCTTTAAGCCTGCGATTTTGGACAATGGGGTTAAGGTCATGGTCCCACCATTTATTGCCCAAGACGAAATGATCATCGTCAATACAGAGTCGATGGAATATTCCGAACGCGCATAAGGCACGAAAAAATACCCCGCAGACATGTGCGGGGCGACATAAAAAAGGGCCGATTTCTCGGCCCCTTTTTTTATGATTTGCGGTTCATCCGATTGTTGATCAGGTCATCCACCACCGATGGATCGGCCAGTGTGGATGTATCGCCCAAGGCGCCAAAATCGTCTTCGGCAATTTTGCGCAGAATGCGGCGCATGATCTTGCCTGAACGTGTTTTGGGCAAGCCTGGAGCCCACTGGATCAGGTCAGGGGATGCGATGGGGCCGATTTCCTTGCGGACCCAATTGCGCAGCTCTGTGCGCAGCTCATCGCTTGGCGCTTCGCCTGCCATCAATGTGACATAGCAATAGATGCCTTGGCCTTTGATGTCATGGGGGTATCCCACAACGGCGGCCTCAGATACCTTTGGATGCGCAACCAAGGCGCTTTCGACCTCGGCGGTGCCCATACGGTGGCCTGATACGTTGATCACGTCATCGACGCGGCCTGTGATCCAATAATACCCATCCGCGTCCCGACGGCATCCGTCACCCGAGAAATAGTAGCCTTTGTAATCCGCGAAATAGGTTTTCACAAACCGTTCGTGATCGCCATAAACCGTGCGCATTTGCCCTGGCCAGCTGTCTTTCATACACAGCACGCCTTCGGCGGCAGTCTCGTGGATTTCTGCGCCTGTTTGCGGGTCAAGTAGGACCGGTTGAACGCCAAAGAATGGGGTTGTTGCCGATCCAGGTTTGGTTGCCGTCGCACCAGGCAGTGGTGTCAGAAGATGGCCGCCTGTTTCGGTCTGCCACCATGTGTCAACGATAGGGCAGTTGCCTTTGCCGACGACGTCATTGTACCAGTTCCATGCCTCTGGGTTGATGGGCTCGCCCACGGTGCCCAGAACTTTCAAAGAGGACAGGTCGCATTTTTCAACGAATTCTTTGCCTTGACCCATCAAGGCGCGGATAGCTGTGGGGGCAGTGTAGAATTGATTGACCTTGTGCTTTTCACAGACTTGCCAGAACCGCGATGCGTCGGGGTATGTGGGGACGCCTTCGAACATCAGGGTCGTCGCACCATTGGCCAGCGGACCATAGACAATATAGCTGTGGCCTGTGACCCAACCCACGTCTGCGGTACACCAATAAATATCGCCTTCATGATAATCAAAGACCAGCTCATGCGTCATGGACGCCCACACCAAATAACCGCCTGTTGTGTGCACAACACCCTTTGGCGCGCCGGTCGACCCTGACGTGTAAAGGATAAACAACGGATCTTCTGCATTCATCGCCTCAGGGGCGCAGTCTGCGGAGGCTTTGGCCATCGCTGCGGAATAGGAATGGTCACGGCCCTCAACCATCTCGACGTCGCCACCGGTACGTTCCACGACCAATGTCTTTACATCGCCGCAAATGGCCAAGGCTTTGTCAACGTTTGCCTTCAGGGGCGTGTTGCGGCCACCACGTGGTGCTTCGTCGGCTGTGACGATCAACGATGCTTCGCATCCGCCAACGCGTGCGGCCAACGCCTCGGGCGAAAAGCCGGCGAAGACGATGGAATGAATGGCGCCGATACGGGCACAAGCCAACATCGCATAGGCCGCTTCTGGGATCATCGGCATGTACAGAACAACGCGGTCTCCTTTGCCAACGCCCATCGATTTATAGACGTTTGCCAATTTGTTCACGTTTTCGGACAATTCGCGATAGCTGATGTGTTTGGACAGGTTGGGATCATCTGCTTCCCAGATGATCGCGGTTTGATCGCCGCGTGTGGCCAGATGACGGTCAACACAGTTGGCGGCAACGTTCAATTCGCCGTCTTCAAACCATTTGATCGATACATCAGGGTAGGCGTAATTTACGTTTTTAACTTTGGTAAAAGGCTTGATCCAATCAACGCGCTTGCCGTGCTCTGCCCAAAACGAATTTGGGTCAGCGATGGATGCGGCATACATGCTGTCATATTTTTCTTTATTGATATGTGCGGTCGCAACAAAATCTGCACTTGGTGGGTACATTTTATCAGACATAATTTCCCCTCAGGATTCTTAGTATGGGATTTATGGGACGGGTTCCAAGGCCTGTCTATGCGACCTTGGAACCACTGCGATCAGATTGCAAGGTATTCTGCGCGTAGATCTGCGTTGTCCAAAACTTCTTTGGCGGTGCCGTCGAAAACAACGCAGCCCGTATCAAGGATCACCGCGCGATCAGACAATTCCAATGCACGCACGGCGTTTTGTTCAACGATCACGGTTGTGATGCCTTGTTCTTTGATGATGCGAAGTGTTTTTTCGATTTCATCAACGATAACGGGGGCCAAGCCCTCGTAGGGTTCATCCAACAGCAAAACTTTGATGTCACGGGCCAAGGCGCGCGCAATCGCAAGCATTTGTTGTTCACCACCTGACAAAGTCACGCCTTCTTGTTTGCGACGTTCGCCCAAGCGAGGGAACAATTCGTAAATGCGATCAAGCCCCCAGCCTTTTGGTTCAACGATTTGCGCAAGCTGAAGGTTTTCTTCGACAGTCAAACCTTGGATGATGCGACGGTCTTCGGGAACCAATGCGACCCCGTTTACAGCCGCTTCGTAGCTTTTCATCTCATGCAAACGCTTGTGATCCAGCCAGATTTCACCACGGTGCAGTTGTGGGTCATCAAGCCGCGCAATTGTGCGCAATGTTGATGTTTTGCCTGCGCCGTTACGCCCCAACAGCGCAAGGATTTCGCCTTCGTGCACGTTAAAGGAAACGCCCTGCACAATATAGCTTTCGCCGTAATATGCGTGAATGTCATGAACTGACAAAAAGGCGGGCGCGTGCGAGTCTAATGCAAGATTTCCACTCATTGTCGGTTCTCCTTAATGTGCCTCACCCAAATAGGCTTCTTTAACCTTTGGGTGACCTTTGATGTTTTCTGGCGTGTCTTCGACCAAGGGGGTGCCTTGGGCCAAAACGGTGATGCGATCTGCCAACGAAAACACAACATGCATGTCGTGTTCAATGATCGCGATGGTGATATCGCGTTCGTCTTTGATTTGTTTCAGCAGATCGATGGTGTTGTTGGTGTCCGCACGCGCCATACCCGCAGTTGGTTCATCCAACAGCAAAAGGCGGGGTTGTTGCGACAGACACATGCCGATTTCCAAGCGTCGCTTGTCACCGCGCGACATCGAGGCCGCATGCATATGGCGTTTGTCTGCCATATTCATGTCTTCCAGCATGTGTTCCGCTTGTTCCAAAACCTCTTTGTGGTTCATGAACGCGCTGATGCCATCCAATTTGAAAGACCCGTCACGTTTTGCAAAAATCGGGATCATCATATTTTCGATGACGCTCAAATTGCCAAAGATTTCGGGTGTTTGGAACACGCGGGAGATGCCCATCTGGTTAATTTCATGGGCTGAACGGCCTAGAACCGATTTACCTTCGAACATGACCGATCCTGTGTCAGGGATCAATTTGCCGATCAAACAGTTCAGCAAAGTTGATTTCCCCGCACCGTTTGGTCCGATGATGGCGTGACATGTGTTTTCTGCAACACTCAGTGTCACGTCGCTTAGTGCTTGTAGACCTCCAAAACGTTTGCCTACGTCTTTGATATCAAGGATACCCATTCTTTGTTCTCCTTATTCCGCAGGTGTTGAGGATGATGCGTCTTTGTCCTTGCGACCAAAGGCACGCGCAATGCGTTGACCGCCTTCGACCAGACCGCCGGGCAAAAAGATCACAATCAGCATGAACATCAGACCCAAGGTCAAATGCCACCCTTCGCCAACGAAACGGGCAAACAGCCAAACAACTGCTTCTTCAAGACCGTCAGGCAGTAAGCTGAACCAGCTGTGCAAAACGTTTTCGTTGATCTTGGAAAAGATGTTTTCCGCGTATTTGATAAACCCTGCGCCAAGCACCGGTCCCAAAAGGGTTCCAACGCCGCCCAAGATTGTCATCAAAACAACCTCGCCCGAGGCTGTCCACTGCATGCGCTCGGCGCCGGCAAGCGGATCCATCGAGGCCAAAAGACCCCCTGCAAGACCTGCGTACATCCCCGAGATGACGAAGGCCGCCAACATGTATGGGCGTGGTGAAATACCGGTATAGTTCAGACGCGTTTGGTTTGCCTTGATCGCGCGCAGCATCAATCCGAACGGAGACCGGAAAATACGGATCGCAAGGTAGAATGAGATCAGCATAATGACCGCACACATGTAATAGCCAATGGTAAAATCAAACGTCCAGCCTGCGATTTTGATTTCGAGGATAGAACGCATTTCGAGGCCAAATAGATGTGTGACGTCTGGGCCATTGCCCTTTAGGTACTGCGGATCATTGCTGTACACTTGCAGACCGGTTTCACCATTGGTGATCGGTGTCAAAACCGAATAGGCCAAGTTGTATGACATTTGCGCAAAGGCCAGTGTCAGGATTGAAAAGTAAATCCCGGAACGGCGCAGCGACACAAAGCCAATCACAATCGCGAATAGGCCCGCAGTGATAACAGACAATATGATCGCAGGAACGACGTTATAGCTGAGCAGTTTGAACATCCAAACGGCCGAATAGGATCCCACACCCAAGAAAGCCGCGTGACCGAATGACAGGTATCCTGTCAATCCGAACAGAATGTTAAAGCCAATCGCAAAGATACCAAAGATAACAAAGCGTTGCATCAGGTCTGGATAGCCCGCGTTAAACTGGGCAAGCGCGCTGTCTGCAGGGAAGGGGTTTAGGATGATTGGTGCGCAGAACGTCAAAATCGCGACGATGATCAACAATCGGGTGTCTTTTTTGTCTAGTCCAAACATGGATTAGTCCTCCATCACGCCTTTGCGGCCCATCAAGCCACGTGGACGAGTGAGCAAAATAATAATCGCAACCAGATAGATGATGATCTGGTCGATGCCGGGCAAAATTGCCTTTACTTCGTTCATTGAGGCAAAAGATTGCAAGATCCCCAAAAGGAAACCCGCAGCCACAGCACCCGGAAGGGACCCCATGCCGCCCACCACAACAACAACGAAGGAAAGAACAAGGAAATCCATGCCCATGTGATAGTTCGGCGACAGGATCGGCGTGTACATCACACCTGCCATCCCCGCGACAGCGGCGGCTAGGCCAAACATCAACGTGAAGCGGCGGTCAATGTTGATCCCCAACAGGCCGACGGTTTCACGATCTGCCATGCCTGCGCGGACCACCATCCCGAACGTGGTGAATTGCAAGAAGGCAAAGACACCCGCGATAATGATCGCGGAAAATGCGAAATACACCAAGCGCCACACAGGATAGATGATCACGTTAGGATCAAACCCAAGCAGGACACCGAAATCCATGGATCCCAAAAATGCGCTGGGCGCAGGTGTTTGGATTGGGTTCGCGCCAAAGAAATATTTGATGATCTCTTGCAAAAC
>RGAJ01000092.1 GCA_009920225.1 Paracoccaceae bacterium | reverse complement strand
GGGCCATGTGCGCCCTTGACCGCGCCGTCCAAGCGACAGCGCCAATGCCATAAAGCGGTCGTGCGTCATAGGGTTCAATCGTCGGCAGCTTCGGGTGGGCGCAGCTCGGATACGAATTTGTCGAAATCATCAGCTGCTTGGAAATTCTTATACACGGATGCAAAGCGGACATAAGCGACCGTATCGATACGCGCCAATGCCTCCATCACAATTTCACCAATCGTCTTGGATGGAATATCTGTTTCACCCATGCTTTCCAATCGGCGCACGATGCCCGAAATCATCTGTTCCATGCGTTCATGTTCAATGGGGCGTTTTTGCAGCGCGATCCGAATTGAGCGTTCCAACTTATCGCGATCAAAATCCTCGCGGCGTCCATTCGATTTGATCACAACCAGATCGCGCAGCTGCACACGTTCATACGTCGTAAATCGGCCACCACAGGCCACACAAAATCTGCGACGTCTGATCGATACGTGATCTTCTGCTGGTCGTGAATCTTTTACTTGGGTATCTATATTTCCGCAAAATGGACAACGCATTGGTGTTTCCCTTTTCGTTTTCGCCTAACAACTGCCACATAACTCTGGGTCTTCTGCCCAGTTATCCACAGCTACTATAGGACAACAAGCCGCTTTGATATGCGCGGGCATATCATCTGGTCCTTCATAGGTGTGTGTTAGATATGACATCGCAGGATCCGTGGTGGGCGGAACCAAGCGGGAAAAAAAGTTTTTCAAGTCAACTTGAACCTCGGGATCTGCGTTTTCTTGGATCAGCAGGCTGGCAGAGGTATGGCGCACAAACAATGTCAGCACTCCATCCCCCGTGACCCACGTGGCGACGTCGCGGGTAAATTCATACAACCCTTGGCCATGTGTGCGGATCGTAAAGGTATGGTGCATCTAATCGCCTGCCTTCATGATGATACAGGTGGTCGATCCCGTGGCATACAACCGCCCCGTTTCGGCATCGACAATTTGGCCATGTGCAACGCCTGTGGATCGCCCCGCGTGATCAATGTTACCCACAATATTCGCCAACCGGCCCATTGGAATGGCACGGGTGATATTTATCTTGAATTCAAGTGTGGTGTAAAAGCTGCCTTTGGGAACCGAGGTCATCACAGCGCAGGACATTGCACTATCCAAGACAGTTCCATACCACCCCCCATGAACACCGCCCATGGGATTTAGAGAATTAAATTCGGGCTGTCCCTGAAACACGATACGCCCAGCCTCGGCTTCAATCAGCCGAAAATTCAGCGTCTTTGCGATTGGCGGCGCGGGCAGACGGCCATCGCGGATCCCTTGCATAAATTCCAACCCGCTCATTTGCAAAAGCTGTTCTTTTGGTAAAAGCTCATCAAGAGAAGTTGCATAGACCACATCATGCATCGCAGCGGGTTTCCTTTTTATTATTTGCAATAACTTCCTGAACGATAGCGTGCTGTGTCAAAATGAAAATGGTCTTGGTGATATTTATTTGCCCGTGGTCCCAAAACAGTGCCAAACAGACCGCATGCCGCACGATGCATTTTTGACAACTCATCCGACCATTTGGACCTGTTCCAATCGCGCAGGACACTAAACGATACCCCGTTTTTCAAGGTAAAGGCACCGATATCGATGGCGCGACCGCGTCCGTGTTCGGAAATTTTCGCACCTCTTTGGTTGTTGCGCGGACGACAGGAATAATGCCCCATGATTTGCAAACTGGCCAACCCACCACCTTGATTTCCAATCACGGGCTTTGCCCCTGTTTCAATCCACTTTTTCAACGCTTTGGCAGTGGTGCAATCCATGACAGCTTTCTGGCTGAGTTTCACGCCCGACACAGAGGATAGTTTCACCGCATCACTTAGGCCACAACCGTTGGTTTTTGCGGCAACACGCCCGACATATTCCTCTTGGATCGCGCTGTCACAGCACACCGAACCTTTTGCCAGTTGGGTTGCACGTTTTACGGCTGCGGTCTCAATCGACTTGGGCCGCGCCAAGGGGCGCAAGCTTTGACGCAATGTTGTTCCTGCAGGCACAACAGGGTCCACTGCCTGCTCTGGCCGTAACACTGGGCGCAATGACGCCGAAATCTCGCTGGCCTGCGCAAAATTCGCACAGGCCAAAATTAAAACAATCCCTAAAAATATCCGCATCCCTAAACCCTGTTATCTTTTCGTTGGGCCACCTCGTCCAAAATCTGGGGCAGAGGTATCTTGGCCCGCATCAATGATACCACGTCGAATGGCGCGGGTACGGGTGAAATATTGGTGCAATTGCTCACCATCGCCAGTGCGGATCGCGCGTTGAAGCGCAAAAAGTTCTTCGGTAAAGCGACCCAGTATTTCCAAAGTGGCATCTTTGTTCGTCAAAAAAACATCGCGCCACATGGTTGGATCACTTGCCGCAATACGGGTGAAATCCCGAAATCCGGCGGCGGAATATTTAATGACTTCGCTATCGGTGACACGACGAAGATCATCTGCCACCCCCACCATCGTGTATGCGATGAGGTGCGGAGTGTGGGATGTCACGGCCAAAACGCGATCGTGGTGATCTGCGTCCATTTCATCGACATTGGCCCCCATGCCTTCCCACAAGGCGCGCAACTGTGCGACGGCCTCGGGCGTGCTGTCATCGGTTGGCACCAAAATGCACCAACGGTTATCAAACAGCGATGCAAACCCGCTGGTCGGACCAGAATGTTCCGTTCCCGCCAAAGGATGTGCGGGCACGAAATGGACACCCTGCGGTAAATGTTCATGCACCGCGTCAATCACAGACCGCTTGACCGATCCGACGTCGGACACCGTCGCACCCACCTTGAGGTAATGCGACATTTCTTCGGCCACAGCACCCATCGCGCCAACAGGGACGCATAGGACGACCAAGTCCGCACCTTGGACCGCGTCCGCAATGCTATCGCAGACCGTATCGCACAATCCGATTTCACGCGCGGTTTGCCGCGTTTCTTCGGATCGTGCATAGCCGGTTACATGGTCTGCAAGACCAGCACGTTTGATCGCCCAATACATAGACGAGGCGATCAACCCCAATCCGATCAGCGCAACGCGATCATACACTTTTGCCATGCTGACCATCCTTAAATTGACCAACCGCATGGGCAACCCGACGACACGACGCTTCGTCACCGACAGTAATTCGCAGACAATGAGGCAAGCCATAGCCCGCAACACGCCGCACAATGATCCCTTGGGACTTGAGATAGTCATCGCAGGCTTCTGCTTCGGCTTGCGACCCAAATCGTGCCAAAATGAAATTCGCCATTGAGGTATCGGAACTGACCCCATGTTCGGCCAAAGCGCCCGCAAGCCATGCACGCAACCGCGTGTTTTCAACACGACATTTTTCCGCATATTCCCGATCCAAAACAGCCGCCTCAGCCGCCGCTAACGCAGGAACAGAAAGGTTGAACGGACCACGAATACGATTGAGCGTATCGACAATGTATTTTGGACCATACCCCCACCCCACGCGCATGCCGCCTAGGCCATACAATTTGGAAAATGTGCGTGTGATGAACATATTGTCATAGGCATGTGTCAGCTTGGCCATACCGTCAAAGCCTTCGATGTAATCCGCATAGGCGCCATCAATGACCAATAAAATATGCTTGGGAAGCCCCTCGGCCAATCGTCGAATATCCCCTTCACCGATCATGGTGCCGGTTGGATTGCCAGGATTGGTGACAAAAACCAATCTGGTCTTGTCACCCGCTGCCGCCAAAATGGCATCGACATCCACAACACGGTTTTTTTCGGGGACCGACACGGGCACAGCGCCGGCAGCCAAGGCGGAAATGCGATACATACTAAACCCATGTTCAGTATAGAGCACTTCACCACCATCACCCGCGTAAGCATAACACAAGAACGACAATATTTCATCGCTGCCCACGCCGCAGATGATGTTGTCAGACCACAGATTAAATGTTTCCGCAATCGCGCGGCGCAGTGGCCCATGATCCGTCGTCGGATAGCGATGCAATTCATGTGCGACTTTGCGCACGGCTTCGATCGCTTTGGGGGATGGTCCAAACGGGTTTTCGTTCGAACTTAGTTTTACAACATTTTTCACGCCCTCGACCGTGCTTGCGCCACCTTGATACAGCGCAATCTCCATGATTGAGGGCCTTGGATTAATCTTTGCCATGCATGACTCCCTGTTCGATATGTTCATACTCGGCTGTGACGACTATGACCAGAGCAAAGAAAAAGGCCGCGGCGGTTCCCCGTCGCGGCCCTTTGCATAAAACTGTGTATCTTAGTTCTGTGCGTAGAATTCGATAACGAGGTTTGGTTCCATGATGACTGGATATGGAACATCGCTCAGACCTGGGGTGCGAACGAATTTTGCGACCAATTTGGAATGGTCAACCTCAAGGTAATCAGGAACGTCACGTTCGGTCAATTGAACAGCTTCTAGGATCGCTGCCATTTGCTTTGACTTTTCGCGAACCTCAATCACGTCACCCTCTTTTACGCGGTATGACGGAATGTTCACGCGTTTGCCGTTCACCAATACGTGGCCGTGGTTTACGAATTGACGTGCTGCGAAAACAGTTGCAACGAATTTCGCACGGTAAACAACCGCGTCCAAGCGACGCTCTAGCATACCGATTAGGTTTTCGCCTGTATCACCTTTCATACGGTCCGCGTCAGCAAAGATGCGACGGAACTGTTTTTCTGTCAGGTCACCGTAGTAACCTTTTAGCTTTTGCTTTGCGCGCAGCTGTAGACCGAAATCAGACAATTTGCCTTTGCGGGCTTGGCCATGTTGGCCTGGTCCGTATTCACGACGGTTTACCGGTGACTTTGGGCGACCCCAAATGTTTTCGCCCATACGGCGGTCAATTTTGTACTTGGCAGCAGTTCTTTTTGTCATCTGCTGATCTCCTTCTAACTAGGCGACGCCAAACTTGGCGACTATGAAGGGCGTTGTCCTCTTGTCACGTGACATGACAGGCATCCCCTTGCGGGGGCCACCAACACCAATGGGGTGCTCATAACGGATTCGAGCCTAGCGTCAACCGAAATCAGTACGAATGCCAAGAAAACATGTGATAATTTCGAAAATTCCTAGTCCGTTTCTAGCCAAGGCTGCGGCAGGCACCTGTTTCGCACTTGATTCGGCGCGATCAAAACGGCAATAACGTCCAAAAGCGGGGCAAGACCATGAGATTCAAATATTACGTCATTGGCGCAGGGTCGATTGGAACACGGCATTTCAACAACTTGAAAGAGCTTGGCCAACACGTGATTTCCCTGTCTTGGCGTGGAATTGATATGGACACACTGCTGCACGATCTGCGTGCGGCTCAGGGACAGGCGGGCGTCGTCATTGCGACCGCCACAAAAATTCGCATGCCTCTGATACGGGACATCGCAGATACCGGTGCCGCACTCTATATCGAAAAGCCTGTCGCCTATCACCCCGCCGATGTAGACGCGATATTTTCCTTGCCGCTGGACATCCAAATGCGATCGATGGCTGGGTTTATGATGCGCTACCATCCCATGGTTGACTATATTCGCACTGCGGCACCAAAACACATGTTTCGTGCGGGTCTGGAAATTGGCCATGACGTTACTCAATGGCGGCAAAATTGGACCTTTGCCGACAGTTACGCGGCCGACCCCGACGGGGGTGGGGTTTTGTTGGATTTGTGCCATGAAATTGATTTGGCGCATTTGTTCTGCGGCGACCTGTCGTTGGATACGGTGCGGTCTACCAATCATCCAGATTTTCCCAAGGTCGATATCCAATCTCATCTCACCCTCACATCCGATAGGGGCGTTATTGCAAACGTATCAATGGATTATCTTGCGCCAAAACTCATTCGGCGTGGGCATCTGATTGGGATTGCGGGTCAGCTCGATTACGATCTGACCCAAAACACAGTCTGCATGACCACCGCGACCGGCGTCGATCGCCACGAATTCGCGTTTGAGCGCAATGAAATGTTTCTTGGAATTATGCGCGATTTTATCGCGTTATCCCAAGGAAACAGCGCATCGAACCCAATCGCACCGCGACTGGACTTGACCAAAGAAGTCTGTCATCTGATATCAAATGCATGGGCATCGCGGACCTTTTCAGGGCAATTGAGGGCAAATTTGACATGATCATCGGACACATCGGCGCGCGCAAAGGATCCAAGGGCGTACCAGGTAAAAATTTTCGCGACATGGTTGGAAAACCATTGATCGATTGGTCTTTGGATCTGCTTGTTCATTCTGATCGGATCGATATCATTATAGTTTCAACAGATGATGAACGCATCTATGAACACGCCCTAACAAAAGGGGCGTTTGATATCGGCCTGCGTCCTGACGAATTGTCGACAGACAGCGCATCGAAATGGAATGTCTGGCAGCATTCCGCCGCCAAAGCAGAAGAGGCCTTTGGCCCAATCACAGCCTTTGTGGATCTTGATTGCACATCGCCCTTGCGATTGCCCGAAGATATCGACAACGCGCTCGATCTCTATTTCGATCAAAAACCCGATATGGTGATGTCTGTGTGCGATGCTCGCAAAAACCCATATTTCAATTTGGTCGAACCCGACGAAACCGGTGCGCTTCATGTGTCCAAACCACTTTCTGGAAATGTGGTTGCACGCCAACATGCGCCTGTCGTCTATGAACATGCGGCATCGACCTATGTTGTTCGCCCGGATTATTTAAAGACGGCGACATTCCTCTACGATGGACGGGTGATCCCTTATGTCATGCCGCCCGAACGCTGCATTGATATTGATGCCGAGTTTGATTTCAAAATGGTCGAAATGCTTATGAAGGAACAGCAAAAATGAGCGTAGCCTTGAACGGACAAACAATTTTCATCACAGGTTCAGGCGGCGTACTTGGGACAGCCTATGTCACCGAAATGCTCGCAAATGGCGCGACTGTCATTGGCTCTGACCTTCCAGGCGCGCGGGCCAACGCGATGAAGGAACGGTTTGGGACCAACCCAAATTTCGCCTATTATGATCTCGACATGGGTGACGAAGACGCCATCGTCGGCATTTTTCAAAAAATCGCGGCAGACGGGTTACATCCCAATGTGGTTCTCAACAATGCGGCCATTACCGGCGAACTCTTGATGGGTGCCGGCAAATC
>RGAJ01000091.1 GCA_009920225.1 Paracoccaceae bacterium | reverse complement strand
GACACAAACGGTCGTTCGCCGCGAATTAGATGATGACATGCTAGAACAGCTCGAAGAGCTGCTCATTCAATCCGATATGGGAGTTGATACCGCCTTGCGTGTCACGGCGAATATGGCCGAAGGCCGTCTGGGAAAACGAATGTCTGCCCAAGAGATCAAGCAGCTTTTGGCCCAAGAAATCACCCGCATCATGGAACCCGTGGCCAAGCCGATGCCGATCTATGCCAAAACCCCCCAAGTGGTTCTGGTCGTCGGTGTGAACGGATCGGGCAAGACCACGACAATCGGCAAATTGGCCAGTCAATTCAAAGCAGCGGGCAAATCCGTTGTGATTGCCGCGGGCGACACATTCCGCGCCGCAGCGGTCGAACAATTGCAGGTTTGGGGAACGCGCGCGGGTGTTCCTGTCTTGACTGCCCCCGAAGGATCAGATCCCGCCTCGCTTGCCTTTGATGCCATGACCAAGGCCCAAGAGGATGGTGCAGATTTGTTGATGATCGACACTGCAGGCCGTTTGCAAAACCGTCAAGATTTGATGGAGGAACTGGCCAAGATCGTCCGCGTGATCCGCAAAAAGGATCCCGAGGCGCCACATAACACCCTGCTTGTTTTGGATGCCACGACAGGGCAAAACGCGATTAGCCAAGTCGAAACCTTTAAAAAACTTGCCGATGTGAGCGGTTTAATCATGACCAAATTGGATGGAACGGCAAAGGGCGGTGTTTTGGTGGCCTTGGCCGATAAATTTGGCCTGCCCATTCATGCGATTGGTGTTGGGGAACAGATTGATGATCTGGCCCCCTTTGATCCCGAAGATTTTGCAAAAGCTTTGACGGGTTTGGAATAAACTGGCCCAAAGGATGCGCCCGAGATGAATGAATGGATTTATGCGATCGAGGGCACAGAGGCGGGGCATCAGGCCGCGCTGATCCTTGCGGTCATGGCTGCATTTTTGCATGCGGTTTTCGGGGCCTTGCAAAAGGGGCGATATGACCCTTGGTTGTCGCGCGGCGCAATCGATTTTGGATATGGCACCATGGCGGCGCCCATTGCGCTTTTCTTGGTGCCATGGCCTGAACCTGCGCTCTGGCCTTTGTTCGTTGGGGTCTTTTTGATCCATTTTGTGTATAAATGGCTGCAAGCACTGGCCTATACCAAAGGGGCCTATACCGTCGTTTATCCCGTTGTACGCGGCATGGGGCCATTGTTCACGGTTGTCGGAGCCTATTTCATTTTTGGCGAAGTCTTCACGCCGACCCAATGGATGGGCGTTGCGGTGTTGTTGTCGGGCATATTCGGCTTGGCCATCTATAATATGATGTATCTGGAACAAGAGCGCGACACATTGGGGATTGCGATGATCTTTGCGATGACAACAGGTTTGTTCGTTGCGCTTTATACCACATATGACGCCTATGCGATCCGCGTCGCGCAAAATCCGCTGACCTTTTTGGCGTGGTTTTTTATGATCGACGGCATTGCCTTTCCCATCATTGCCGCGCGGCGTTGGGTCGGTCTGTCGCAACGTCCTGCGCTGGGGCCATTGCTCAGACGGGGATTTATCGGCGGATTTGTGGCCTACCTCAGCTTTGGGTCCATCATGTTGGCCACCCGTTTGGACAAAGTGGGCGAGGCCGCAGTTCTGCGCGAAACATCAACCGTTTTTGCCGCGTTTATTGGTTGGCTTGTTCTAAAAGAAAAGGTAGGACCAAGACGCATCGCATTGATGACATTGATCGCGCTGGGCGCGGTCATCGTGGAATTTGGAGGCTAAACCATGGCAAAGAAACCCTTATCACCGACAATGAAAAGCATTTTGGAATACGGACCTTTGGCGGTCTTTTTCATCGCGTTTTACATGTTCAAAGACCAAGAGATCTCTGTAATGGGCCAAACCTATGACGGCTTTATTGCGGCGACTGCCGTCTTTGTTCCGGTGTTGGTTTTGTCGACCTTTGTCGGCTGGCTATTGTCTGGCGAAATTTCCAAAATGCAGGTGGTCACTGTGGTTTTGGTGGTGGTTTTTGGCGGCTTGAGCGTCTTTTTGAACGACGAGCGGTTTTTCAAGATCAAACCGACGATCATTTATCTTTTGTTCGCGGCGATCATGGGCTTTGGCCTGTTGCGCAAGAAATCCTACATGGAAACCGTGTTAGGGCAGTCATTGAAAATGACGCATCAGGGATGGATGATCCTTGCCCGCCGCATCACCGTGTTTTTTGTCGGTCTGGCCATCGCCAACGAAATCGTCTGGCGCACACAGTCAACCGAAATGTGGGTTTATTTCAAAACCTTCGGCTTGCCTGTCGCAATGTTCGCGTTTCTAATCAGCCAATACAAGGTCTTTGGCACTTATGGTGATTTGGACAATCGGGATGACTCATAACGCAATTAGTCAAGCGTTCATTGGGAATTGACCGATTGGCCGAACTGCGATATGCGATTTTTGTGGCGATTTGTTACCAGATTGCGGGCCACGTTAAACATGCCGCTAAAAGGTCAGGATGAGAGAGCCCCCTTTCGCTTGACCCATGCGAATGGGGTTTTTTTTGGTCACACGGCCCGAGGAAAGAATGACACACGACTATAAGTCCCGCACAAATTTGGTTCACGGCGGCACCCGTCGCAGCCAGTATAACGAAGTCAGCGAAGCGATTTTTTTGACCCAAGGTTTCGTTTATGACACTGCCGAACAGGCCCAGGCGCGGTTTGTCAAAGCAGGCGAAGATGAATTCATCTATGCCCGTTATGGCAACCCCACGGTTGCAATGTTCGAAGACCGTATCGCGATGTTGGAAGGGGCAGAGGACGCCTTTGCCTGTGCGTCGGGCATGGCGGCGGTCAATGGTGCCTTGATGTCGGTTCTCAATGCGGGGGATCATGTTGTTGCGGGTCGTGCGCTGTTTGGATCGTGTCTGTATATCTTGGACGAAATTCTGCCGCGCTTTGGTGTGCATGTCACTTTGGTCGATGGCAAGGATTTGGATCAATGGCGCGCGGCGATCACGGATCAAACCAAGGTGGTGTTTTTTGAATCCGTTTCAAACCCGGGTCTTGAGGTTGTGGACATCCAAAGTGTTGCCGAGATTGCCCATGCACATGGTGCGATGGTGATTGTTGATAACGTCTTTGCCACACCGGTGTTTTCGCGTGCGATTGAACAAGGTGCTGATATCGTTACCTATTCCGCGACGAAACATATTGACGGACAAGGCCGCGCATTGGGTGGTGTCATTTTGGGCAAGCGTGATGTGATCCGTGGGCCGGTTGAAACCTATATGAAACATACGGGCGGCTCGATGAGCCCGTTCACCGCTTGGATCATGCTAAAGGGTTTGGAAACCATCGACCTGCGCGTGCGTGCGCAAACGGCAAGCGCGGAAAAGATCGCTGAGGCGTTGCAGGGTCACCCCAAGATCACCAAAGTGTCCTATCCCGGTCATCCAAGCCATCCGCAATTCGATTTGGTTGCGCGGCAAATGGGCAAGGGCGGCACCATCATCACCTTTGAAGTCGCAGGTGGCGAAGCGGCGGCATTTGCCTTTATGAACAAGCTCGACATAATCGTCATTTCAAACAATTTGGGCGATGCGAAATCCATCGCGACCCATCCCGCAACAACCACGCACCAACGGTTACCGCAGGATCAAAAAGATATGTTGGGCATCACACCGGGTTTGATCCGATTGTCTGTTGGCCTCGAAGATGAACAAGATTTAATTGGTGATATCCTGAACGCACTGTCATAAAGCGGTTGGAAATACCGATTATAGTGTTCAAAGGTCGGAAACCGCTTATAATGGTGCGGATCTGGAAATAAGTCTGGATCGTACCTATTTATAGGTGTGACTGACACAGTCTAAGGGGGGGCGCCATGACGCTTCATTCTCGTGGTATCGATTCTCATCAAGAAAAAGACGCGCTTGATAACGCGTTAAACGTCTTGCGTGCTTGGGCAAAAGAGCATCCCGATGACCCCCGCATTTTGCGTGCGTTGACGGGGCCTGTTTCAGATTACCCTGAATTTTCACGTGACTACCCGCATGATTTTGTCGTGTCCGAGGGGTATAAATCATCCTTGCCTGACCTGCAAAATGGACCAAGTTCGCTTATCCGTGGTGCAAAGACTGCGATCCAGCATGTTGGCATTTCGAATTTCCGGCTTCCAATTCGGTTTCAACGGCGCGACGGCGGTGAAATCACGTTAGAGACATCCGTCACCGGAACAGTGGGTTTGGACGCGAATAAAAAGGGCATCAATATGTCCCGTATTATGCGCAGTTTTTACAAACACGCCGAAAGCTTGTTCAGCTTTCAAGTGGTTCGCGCCGTTTTGGACGACTATAAACGGGATCTTGAAAGCTTTGACGCGCGCGTGGTGCTGCGGTTTTCGTTTCCCCAAAAAATCAAAAGCCTGCGGTCGGGTCTAGAGGGGTATCAATATTATGATATCGCTCTTGAACTGGTGGAACAAAAGGGCGTTCAACACAAAATCATGCACATTGACTATGTCTATAGCTCGACCTGCCCATGTTCATTGGAATTGTCAGAACATGCGCGCGCGACGCGCGGGCAGCTGGCAACACCGCATTCGCAGCGTTCTGTGGCACGTGTGTCATTGAAAATCGAAGGCAGCACAAAACTGTGGTTCGAGGATGTGATTGACATGTGCCGCGACGCCGTGCCCACGGAAACGCAGGTCATGGTCAAGCGCGAAGATGAACAAGCCTTTGCAGAACTAAACGCGGCCAATCCGATTTTCGTCGAAGATGCCGCGCGTTTGTTCTGTGAAAACCTGATGAAAGATGACCGTATTGGTGATTTTCGTGTCATCGCAAGCCACCAAGAAAGCCTGCACAGCCATGATGCTGTGTCTGTCTTGTATCAGGGCGACACGTTTGCAAGCCCCTCAATGGATCCAAAATTGTTCGAAACATTGATCCATCGCGGATAAATTCGGGATTGCTTTGCTCTTGACTTAAGACTTTGGTCAGGTCATCGAATGCGCATGTTTGATATACGCCCTGTTGGATATGTGATCGGAATTCTTGTCGCCTTTGTTGGGGCGATGATGATATTTCCGATGTCTTTGGATTATGTCGATGGCAATCCGCATTGGACGATTTTCGCGGAATGTGGTGCGATCACGTTTCTTTGCGGGATGTTTATCGCGATGGCATCGTCAAATGGCAAAGCCGAAGGTTTGGATATCCAAAAGACATTTATCCTGACGACATCTGTCTGGGTTATCTTACCATTGTTTGGCGCATTGCCGTTTTATTTTGGCGCGACCCAAGCGGTCTTGGTTGATGCGTTTTTCGAAGCCGTGTCAGGCATGACAACTACGGGATCCACGGTGTTTTCGGGGTTGGATGACCTTCCGCGCGGATTGTTGTTGTGGCGCGGCATTTTGCAGTGGTTGGGCGGCATCGGTATCATCGTCGTTGCAATGGCGTTTTTGCCTGAATTGCGCGTGGGGGGTATGCAGGTTTTTCGTGCCGAGGCCTTTGACACGATGGGAAAAATCCTGCCGCGTGCCACGCAGATTGCGTCACAAATTTCCAGCATCTATGTGGTTCTAACCTTGGCCTGTTTCCTATCCTATTTGGCGGTTGGAATGGGCGGGTTTGACGCCTTGGTGCATGCGCTGACAACGATTTCCACGGGCGGGTTTTCAAATTATGACGCGTCATTTGGCACGTTTTCAGGGCCTGCGGAATATGTTGCCTCTGTTTATATGATCTTGGCCGCTTTGCCCTTTGTGCGCTATGTGCAGATGTTGAACGGAAACGCCTCGGCGATTTGGCATGACAGCCAAGTGATCGTGTTTCTGGCCATTATTTTGATCTTGGCGACAGGAACGACATTTATTCTGGTCTCGATTTTTCCACACCATCACGAACAAGCCTTTCGAGAAGCGTTGTTCAACATCACCTCAATCATAAGCGGGACCGGATATGCCTCGGTTGATTACATGCAATGGGGTGGCTTTTTAATTGCGATGTTTTTCTTTGTCGGTCTGGTTGGTGGATGTGCGGGATCGACGGCCTGTTCGGTGAAAATCTTTCGCTATCAAATTATGGTCGCCTCGATCAGATCACAGCTGAGACGGATCCATTCCCCCAACGGCGTGTTCATTCCCCGATTTCAAGGTCGCACAATTGACGATGATGTCATGAATTCGGTGATGTCGTTTTTTGTTGTGTTCTTTGTCACGCTTGGGGTCTTGGCGATCCTTTTGGGCATGACAGGGTTGGATTTTGTCACGGCCTTGTCAGGGGCGGCAACAGCGGTGGCAAACATTGGTCCGGGCTTGGGGGATCAAATTGGTCCCGCGGGGAATTTTGAAAATATCAACGTGACCGCAAAGTGGTTATTGATCGTTGGGATGTTGTTGGGACGGCTTGAATTGATGACCGTTTTCATTCTGTTCACACCACGGTTTTGGCGCAATTGATGCGGCACGCGGACCAGATTGGCCCGCGCGCCTGAGTGATCAGTTTTCCCAGCATTCGATCAAGGCAACAGGCGCAGAGAGCGCTGCGACCAAGGCCTCTTCCGTCAATGCATCATTGGTGTTCGTTCCTGCCTGAATGCCAAGGCTTGCGCCGTTCTCGGCCAATCGGATCAAGTTCAATGCGACTTGGGCGTCATTGGGTAAAATGCGGCCAGATGCGTTTGGCGACACCAAGATCGCCTGCAAATTACCGAATTGGTCAAACACCGGCCCGCCAATGTCATTCGATTGCGCGGGCATTGTCAGTCGCAGTTTTGCGGCATCATTGTCAAGTCCGCGCAAATCCTCGACCACGCCGCCTGTGATGGTTGGCGCAGATAGACGACCGCCATAGGGATAGCTTGCCAAATAAACCGCTTGCCCAACGGCTGCCCCTGTGGGCGATAGCCGCGCGGTCGCAGGCGGGGCGATATCGGCAGCAGGCTGCAAGATGGCCAATCCGTTTGCATTGGGTTCAACCAAATCCGCGTCTATGTCGCCTTCGATGACGAAGGATGTGCACATGTCCAATCCTTCCGCTGCGGTGACGATCGTGCCGTTATTTGCGACATAAACGCCCGATCGCATCATCAAGGGGCGGCGAATTTCCAACCCAAAGGCATAATCAAAATCGCCCGTCACGTCTTGGGCCATATCGGCCGGA
>RGAJ01000010.1 GCA_009920225.1 Paracoccaceae bacterium | reverse complement strand
TTTGCACTATTTTCGATACGGAATGTGTATTCGCCTGATTTGAATGCTTCAAAAGCGGCATTGCTATCGGCAAAATATTCCACCCGAATGATATCGAAATTGTTTTGCCCTTGTGCAATTGGCAAATTTTTCCCCCAATAATCGGGATTGCGTTTGTATGTGATCGAACTGTTGACCTCATAGCCATCCAAAACATAGGGACCAGACCCAAGCGGGATTTCCATGCGCGATTCATCCAGCGTGGCGCCTGTGCTGTCGAACCATGCTTTCGACATAACCGGCAATCCCCCGACCAAAGGAATAGAATCGCGTTTTGACGCATCTTCGGCAAAGGTGTATTTGATCCGTTTGTCATCCAGCACTTCGGCTGATGATACGACTTGCCCCAAAACCGCGCGGTAGCTGGGCAAACCGTCTTTTAAAAACAACTCATAGGTAAACTTTGCGTCGTCTGCGGTAACGGGTGACCCATCGGAAAAGCGCGCTTCTGGCCGAATGTTGAAAATGACCCATGATTGATCGGTTGGGTATTCAATCGTTTCGGCCAACAAACCGTAGACGGACCCAACCTCGTCTGAGGTGCCCGTCAAAAGGCTTTCAAACGGTGCCGAAGAAAGGGCACCTGCGCGGCCTTTGCGCGAATACGGATTCATGGAATCAAATGTTCCGGCCGCCCAAATCGAAATCTCGCCCCCTTTGGGCGCAGTCGGGTTCACATAATCAAGATGGGTGAAATTAGCGGGATATTTCAGTTCCCCAAAAAAATTGTATCCATGCGAGACAATTGTTTCTTCTGAACGTCCGATACTTGGAAATAACGCACAAATCGAAAGGGCAAAAGCAGCCAAGACCATTTGTGGTTCTGTTCGGACAGAAAGTGCGCGCACCACAGATTTAGACATTCCAAACTCCCTCATTTTTTATACCAAGCTAGTGCGAAGCTAGGGTTAGGTGCAAGAGCAATCAAGAATCTGTGATCGCAATGACGAAAAAGCCACGCAAATTGCGTGGCTTTTCATCAAATTGCTGTACTGGCGTTGGATTAATTTCCGATTGTCGCCAGATATGCGATCAGGTTCGCGCGGTCATCAACGCTTTTCAGACCTGCAAAACCCATTTTTGTGCCGGGCGCATAGGATTTTGGGTTGGTCAAGAAGCCGTTCAAATGTTCTGGGTCCCAAACATCTGCCACTGCGACCAATGCACCAGAATATCCATAGCCATCAACTGATCCAACCGCACGATTCACAACACCATACAAATGTGGGCCTGTGCCGTTTGCGCCGTCTTCTAGCTTGTGACAGGCTTTACACTTGCCAAAAACCTTTTCGCCTTTATCTGCGTCTGCGGATGCCATGATGGTTGCGAAATCAACTTCTTCTTCTTCAGCTGCTTCGCCTTCGCCGTCTTCTACAGCGATCTCATACCCTGCAACGTGCTCTTCGCCGTGACCGCTTGGTCCGACATGATACAAAGATTCTGCGGCCCAGTTACCCAGCAAGAAAACCAAAAGGGCGCCACAGAAGCCGCCAATAATTTTGGTAAAGGTCATTGTGTCCATAGCTCATCATTCCATCTGCTAATGTTTGGGTGCTTTCTATCCGCTTCCAACCACGTTATGCAAGGTGTAGTACCGCGACGAAACGACCAAGATTGATAAAAAACGGAAAAAAAATGACAAAATATATCGCATTTCAAGGTGAACTCGGGGCCTACGGCCACGAAGCATGCAATTCTGCCCATCCAGAGATGACGCCGCTGCCGTGCAAAACCTTTGACGATGTGATTGCCGCGGTGCGTTCAGGCCACGCAGACTTGGCCGCTTTGCCCGTAGAAAATTCAACCTATGGACGGGTCGCCGATATCCACCGCCTGCTGCCTGAATCAGATTTGCACATCGTTGGTGAAATTTTCACGCGCGTGCGGATTTCGTTGATGGCGCTGCCCGGTGTTCCGTTACAAGATATCAAAAAGGTGCGCGCGCATTTGGTGTTACTGCCCCAAGCCAAGTCATTTTTGCAAAAGCATAATATCGCGGCAGAAGCCGCCGCAGATAGCGCAGGCGCAGCGGCAGAATTGGCCGTCAGCGGCGACCGGTCAAGCGGTGTTTTGGCCTCGGAATTGGCGGCGCAGGCCTATGGTTTGAACGTGTTGGCAAGCAATATCGAAGACTATGGCCACAATACAACGCGCTTTTTGATCATGTCGCGCACCCCCGATCACAGCCGTCGTTCAGATCGTACGATGATGACTACTTTTGTCTTCCAAGTGCGCAACATCCCTGCCGCCCTTTACAAGGCAATGGGGGGATTCGCGACAAATGGCGTGAACATGACCAAATTGGAAAGCTACATGGTCGGTGGATCATTTACAGCCACGCAGTTCTACGCCGATATCGAAGGCCACCCCGAAGACGATAACGTGAAGCTTGCCCTAGAAGAATTGGATTACTTTACCGATTCGATCCACATTCTTGGCGTTTATCCAACTGACCGCAGTCGCGATTGAAAACGGTGGCGGGCCTATTCAAATCCCGCCTCAATACCTTCTGCCAGATCCTGAACACGCCGCGCAAAGCGGCGATTGAACTTTGATCGCGCCAGTTTCATCGATTGAACCAACAATCGCGCACCCAGTGTCTTTGGTTGAATAACGGCTTCAACCTTTAAGCGCGTCTGCGTGCGCGACAACGGGATCACATCGATCCGCGTCTTTCCCGCCACGCTTGGGTTGTCGGCATCAAAAACCAAAGAATTTGGCACATCTGCTTCGATCAAGTTTACTTCAAAGGATCGATTGCGTCCGCGAAACGTAAACCCAATCCGCCACTTTAGACCTTCTGAGATATCTTCCGATTCGTCGATCCGATTGACCCGCGCCCCGCGTTTGATTGCCATCCGTTCAAATACTTCGAACTCGGATAGGCGATCAAAGACTTCCGTTTGTGAAAGTTTGATATCGTGGTGTGATGAAAACTTCATATTTGAATAATCCCCTACTCATGGTCAGAGATAGCGATTTACAGGCGATTAGCAAGCCAATTTCGAATCAAATAATGCGCAATCGATCCCGGACGTGCGGGGAATATTCGGGTATCATTCCCTGCAAAGACCTCTAACAGTTGTGATCTGGAAAGCCATAAGGCGTCTTCGATTTCGACCGGGTCAATTTTAATATCTTGGCTTAGGGCTTCGCCGTGACATCCGATCATGAGCGAATTTGGAAATGCCCAAGGTTGGCTTGCGATGTATTTTACGTCGCCAACACGGATGTTGGTTTCCTCAAACACCTCACGTCTGACGGCCGATTCAAGCGTTTCGCCCGGTTCTACAAACCCCGCAAGACACGAATACATGCCTTGTGGCCATGGGTGCGAACGGCCCAAGAGAATGTTGTTACCATGTGTGATTAGCATAATAACCACGGGATCAGTCCGTGGAAAATGCGAGGCACCGCAGCTTGGGCAGGTACGTTGCCAACCCGATTGGGTCATGTCAGAGCTATGGCCGCATTTTGCGCAAAACCTGTGCGACTGATGCCAATGAAACAAGGCTTTTGCCGTCGAAACCAATTCCCCTTCGCGCGGGGTAAAATTCATCAACAATCCGCGAGGTTCGGCAAAAACGATGGTGTCTGGAAAATCTGGGTGACGTTGATGGGTCGGATCGAAAAACACCGCTTCGCTGGGCATTTCGCCCACATCAGGTTCCCATCCAGAAATATCAAAGGCGAACAAAGGCCCCGCTTCATCCACGCCCAGAAATATGTAATCTGCCCCATCAAGCGCGCGATGACCCGCTTTGACAAAATAGATTGGGGTTTCAGCATTTAGATCGATCAAGACCTTGCCACGCCAAAACACAAGACATCTGTCATCTGCACGCGGGATTGCTTTGTCTGTGCCACGCAGGTCGGCGGCGCGATCCAGATCGGATCCTGCAAAGGTTAAATCAAACTGACCTGTCATCGTCTTCCCCCAATAACTGGGATCTTTAGACACCGAAACATCATGATGTGCAATGCTTCTGCATTCAGATCACAGGGCAAACAAAATGGATTTGTTGGTTGCATTTCTGTTCGCAAAGACCTATTTGACGCATCGAGAGGTTGGCGCGGGCGAGCGCCTCGCCAACCCGGTCAGGTCCGGAAGGAAGCAGCCGCAACGAGCCCCGCTTGGGTCGATGTCCAGCCTCTCACCTTTTCTCAGGCCTCTTGAACTTTGCAACCGACCGCATGCCTGCGGCGCGAGTATTTTTGCAAAGATGAAATCAAGCTCGCAACGCCCATCGCGTTTGTGCGTCTGTTTCAACCGCGCAGGGTCTTTGTTCACGCAGGCGCTCCAAAGCGGTTTCGCCGTCTGCCCCCAGTTCGACCATAAGACGCAGGACGGCCATTCCAGATCGCCCACATCCGCCAAAACAATGGACCAAAACACGACCGCCTTGTGACACGATCTGATGTGCAAAAGGCGCTGTTGCCGACCAAACCACATCGGTGTCAGCATCCGGAGATCCGAAGTCAACGACAGGAACAGACATCCATTTGACACCGCGTTTTTGCAATACGTCTGGCAGGTTTGATGCACCCTTTTGGCGCATCTCATCATGGGGGGTCATCGATATAACAAGCTGCGCGCCCCAGTTTGAAATCATGTCCGCATCCTGTTCTATGTCGCCATACCGACCTGGAAGGGGTGAAATCCCGAACGCGCCTTGCCCCATCGTGATCGTTGAAATCGTGAATTCCGTCATTGGTTGCCCATTTTATTGTGCTTGGCTTTGCATCCTCTCTGGACCTTAGCGCATCAAGCGCATAGCTTAGGACCAGCAAAGGTTTATGTGAGGAACTATGGCAGAGGCGAACTCCAAAGGCTACCAAGTTTTGGCGCGAAAATATCGCCCAGAAACATTTGCCGATTTGGTCGGACAAGATGCCATGGTGCGCACGCTGAAAAACGCTTTTGCCGCCGACCGCATTGCACAAGCTTTCATCATGACGGGAATTCGCGGAACGGGGAAAACCACCACGGCGCGGATCATCGCCAAAGGCATGAATTGCGTAGGTCCCGATGGAACCGGAACGCCCACCACAGAACCCTGTGGCGTGTGCGAACATTGTACAGCGATTATGGAAGGGCGACATGTCGACGTCATGGAAATGGACGCCGCCAGCCGCACAGGCGTTGATGACATCCGTGAAATAATCGACAGCGTGCATTATCGCGCGGCCTCTGCGCGGTACAAGATCTATATCATCGACGAAGTTCACATGCTGTCCACAAACGCATTCAATGCGTTGTTGAAGACACTAGAAGAGCCGCCTGCGCATGTGAAATTCATCTTTGCCACTACTGAGATACGCAAAGTCCCCGTCACCGTTTTGTCACGCTGCCAACGCTTTGACCTGCGCCGTATCGAACCAGAGGTGATGATTGCGCTCATGCGCAAAATTGCGACGTCTGAGGGGGCAGAGATCACCGATGATGCGCTTGCCCTAATCACGCGTGCAGCCGAAGGATCGGCGCGGGATGCAACATCGCTTTTGGATCAAGCAATCAGCCATGGGGCAGGTGAAACAAATGCCGACCAAGTGCGTGCGATGTTGGGATTGGCCGATCGTGGTCGTGTGCTCGATCTGTTTGAAATGATCATGCGCGGCGACGCTGCGGGTGCGTTGAATGAACTGGGACAACAATATTCGGATGGCGCTGATCCGATGGCGGTCATCCGTGATCTTGCGGAAATCACGCATTGGATTTCGGTTGTAAAAATAACGCCAGATGCCGCAGATGATCCAACGGTATCGCCCGATGAACGGTCACGGGGTGTGGCATTGGCGGGACTGTTGCCAATGCGGGTCATGACACGCATGTGGCAAATGTTGTTAAAAGCATTGGACGAAGTTGCGTCATCCCCAAATGCAATGATGGCTGCGGAAATGGCGGTGATCCGATTGACCCATGTGGCCGATCTGCCATCCCCCGAAGAATTGGTCAAACGCCTCGAAGAGACACCTCCGCCACCTCCACCAGGGGGCGGCACTTCGCAACGGGGTGCCCTGTCGCAAACTGTGGCGCAAGGCAGCGCGCAAACTGGACACCCGCAAGGTGGCGGTGCAACACTTCGGGCCGGCAGCCCAGCCGTGGCAGTTGCCACGCAAGCCGATAGTTTGTCGTATTATGCGTCATTTGACAGCGTGGTCGAATTGATCCGATCCCAGCGCGATGTCAGATTGTTGGTCGAAGTGGAAACCTGCGTAAAGCTTGCATCCTATCAACCCGGCCGCATTGAATTTGAGCCGACCGCAGATGCCCCAAACGACTTGGCACAAAGATTGGGAAGTCGACTGCAGTCATGGACTGGAAAGCGGTGGGCAGTCAGCCTTGTTAACTCTGGTGGTCGCGACACGATTGCCGATGTTAAGGACGCCGCCGAAATCGCCTTGAAGGAAAAAGCTGCAACGCATCCACTGGTGCAAGCCGTTGTCAGTGCGTTTCCCAAAGCACATATAACCAAAATCGTCACACACCAAGATTTGATCGCCGACGCCCAAGCCGACGCGTTGCCCGAGGTCGAGGATGAGTGGGATCCATTTGAAGAAGAATAGGAGAACATAGTATGTTCAAAGGTTTAGGCGCCATGGGTGATATGGCCAAAATGATGAAAGCCGCAAAAGAAATGCAAGAGAAATACACCCAGATGCAGGGTGATATGGACAGCATTTTGGTTGTCGGCGAAGCGGGCGCAGGATTGGTCAAAGCGACCTGCACAGCGCAAGGAAATCTGAAATCATTAGACATTGACCCAAGCATTTTCGTTCCCTCCGAAAAAGAAGTGGTCGAGGATTTGATCGTTGCCGCCGTGAAAGATGCCCAACAAAAAGCGGCGGATCGTGCGGCCGAGGAAATGGGCAAACTGACCGAGTCTCTTGGCCTGCCGGCTGGTATGAAAATGCCCTTTTAATCATGGCGCAATCGCACGACATTGATCAGTTGATCGCGATGATGGCCAAGCTTCCCGGGCTTGGGCCACGATCGGCGCGTCGTGCGGTTTTGCACATGATCCGCAAACGTGCGCTTTTGCTGACGCCACTGGCCGATCAAATGAAACGCGTGGGCGATACCGCGCGCGAATGTTTGAACTGTGGCAACATTGAAACGTCGGATATTTGCAGCATTTGCAATGACGAAGGACGGGCCAATGGTGAGATCTGTGTTGTCGAGGACGTCGCCGATCTTTGGGCGATGGAACGGGCCAATGTGTTCAAAGGCCGCTATCACGTTCTGGGGGGTACCTTATCGGCATTGGATGGCGTAGGACCGGATGATATCCGCATTCCAAAACTGACAGATCGCGTTACGACCGAAAACGTGACCGAAGTTATCCTTGCATTGAACGCGACAATCGACGGCCAAACAACCGCGCATTATATCGCAGATCAGCTTGAGCATCGCGTATCTGTCACGTCACTTGCCAAAGGTGTGCCCGTGGGCGGAGAACTAGATTACCTTGATGACGGTACCATTAGTGCTGCGTTAAGCGCCCGCCGCAAGGTTTAAAAAAGCCGGCCAAAAGGCCGGCGTTTTTTATTCAGACCACCAGTACATCCAACGGAGGGAAGCCGTTAAAGCAGACCGATGAATATGTGGTTGTATACGCGCCACATGATTTGATCATGATGCGGTCGCCTGCAGCCAAGCCAACGGGCAACATAACGGGGCGTTTTTCGTAAAGAACATCCGCGCTGTCACAGCTTGGGCCCGCGACGATACAGGGTGCCATATCTTCATGATCCCGATCCGTGACAAAAGAATAACGGATCGCCTCGTCCATGGTTTCGGCCAAACCTGAGAATTTACCGATGTCCAGATACACCCAGCGATGTAGATCATCGTCGGATTTGCGGGATACAAGCATCACCTCTGCGGCAATCACACCTGCTTCTGCAACCATGCCACGGCCAGGTTCAGCCATCACATAGGTCGCGTCTGCAAAGCGTTCATTGACCATGTCCATAACTTGGACCGCATAGGCATTCGGTGCCTCAACCTCATATTCATAGGTTGCAGGAAAACCACCGCCGATATTGATCAAGCTTAGACCATAACCCGCCGCTTGCGCCTCACGCCAAACCGCAGCAACCTGATCCAGCGTATCACGCCACATGGATGCGTTGCGTGTTTGGGATCCAACATGGAACGACAATCCAACGGGTTTGAGACCCAATTCAACCGCTTTCGCCATCAATGGCAACGCCATTGGCGGTGTGCACCCAAATTTGCGGGACAGCGGCCAATCTGCCCCTGTCGCGCCAACCAAAAGACGGATGTACACTTGAACACCGGGCGCATGCGCGGCAATTTTTTCCAGCTCTGCTTCTGCATCGGCGGCGAACAATGTGATGCCGTTTTCATATGCAAAAACAATGTCAGAGGCACGTTTGATTGTGTTGCCAAATGAAATCTGCTCAGGCTTCGCACCCAACGACAAACACAATTCAATTTCACCACGAGACGCCGCATCAAAACCTGATCCTTCGCTGATCAACGTTTGCAACACTTCGCGTTGTGGGTTTGCCTTTACAGCATAATGGATGTGCGCGCGGCCCAAACCAGACGCGAGTGCGCGATATTGGTATCGTACGGCCTCGCGGCTTAGAACCAAGGTAGGGCGATCAAAGCGGCGTGCGCTAATTTCGTCCATCAAAATATCTTGAAAAGAGAAGGGGACAGCCCCTTCCGGCATTACGGCTACGTTCATAGTCCATCTCCACAAAGTACCCCGACATTTAAGTCGGATAAGTTCATTACGCTACGTAAACACGAATGCGGACATTGGCCAGAGGCGCGTGCGTTGGCGTCTTGGATGCGGAAAATAGGATCAATTTTGGATAACGCAAGGATTTTTTTTGTGCAGGTGCAGAAAACTCATAACACTCTGTTTTTAGATAAATAATATATGATCAAAAAGCAAAAAGCCCCCGCTTGTTCGGAGGCTTTTTTTGATCAAAATCGAGTCAATCGATCAATCATACATTTGGTTGATCGTCGTCTTCATCATTCGGCAGATTGAAAAAGCTGTCTGCATCCAGATAATCGCTGTCGGACGTGCTCAGTTCATCGTCATCTTCGCGCAGCGTAAAGGCTTCAAAGCCTTCGATCGCACTTGGGATTTTGGGCTCTGCCGCCATGCCCAATGACTGTTCGGTGCTCACCAGTTTGCGACGTTCGTCATCGGTCATCACTTGGCCGTCGACTGATTTTTTCGCAGCTGCTTTTTGAACCGCTTGGTCCAATTCTGATTGGCGGCACAGACCCAAAGCAACCGGATCAATCGGTGTGATGTTCCCAATGTTCCAATGCGTACGTTCGCGGATCGCCTGGATTGTTGGTTTGGTCGTGCCAATCAATTTAGAAATCTGGCCATCCGACAATTCTGGATGAAACTTGACCAACCAATAGATCGACGCTGGGCGATCTTGGCGTTTTGACAATGGGGTATAGCGTGGACCGCGACGCTTTTCTTCGCCAACTGCGGCGGGGTTGAATTTCAACTTCAACTTATGCAGCGGGTTTTCTTCACCTTTGGTGATGTCTTCTTGTGACAGTTGGTTGTTTGCAACAGGGTCAAAGCCTTTGACGCCAACAGCAACGTCACCATCTGCGATACCTTGGATTTCCAGTTCGTGCATACCGACAAAGTCAGCAATCTGCTTGAATGTCAGCGTCGTATTGTCAACCAACCACACAGCGGTGGCGCGTGCCATAATGGGTTTCGACATTTTGATACTCCTTCACAAAATTTCCCCCTTGCCTGCCGAGCAGGCGGCCTTGGATCAAGGCGGGTTTCCATTGTAGGGGAACTTGGACGTGTCTATACATGGTTTAAACAGGAAAGGAAAGAGTGAATGCGGTGGTTGATTTGCGCCTTGGGCGTTTTCGGATTGGCGGGCCAATCATGGGCCGAAGAGTTTGATTATTATGTATTATCCCTAAGCTGGTCGCCCAGTTGGTGCGAATACGAAGGGGATGCCAAGAATTCTGAACAATGTGATCCCGATAAAGATTTCGGGTGGAGCTTGCACGGACTTTGGCCACAATATCACCGCGGATATCCCTCGTTTTGCCAAAAGGCCCAACGCCAGCCATCACGCCAAGACACGAACGCGATGACCGATATCATGGGCTCATCCGGCCTTGCGTGGCACCAATGGAAAAAACACGGATCATGCACGGGATTGGATGGGGCATCCTATTTGGATCTCTCTCGGACTGCCTATAATACCATCAAACGGCCACCCATGTTCAGAAAGCTCGACAAAACCGTACGGGTGCCCGCATCCGTGATCGAAGAGGCGTTTATAAAGGCAAATCCAACATTGGATCCGGACATGATTACAGTCACCTGCAAGAATGATTGGATCAAAGAGGTCCGCTTTTGTCTTTCAAAGTCGCTTGAGCCCGTTCCCTGTGGGCGCGATGTGATCAAGGATTGTTCGCTAACACGCGCAATCCTGCCACCGATCCGCTAGGAAAACCAAGCGCGGCGCATCAAATTCGCGCCTGCGATCAACAAAAGGATCAGGGTCGTTTTCTTGAACGTGCCCTGATCGATGCGATCTTGTAACATCGTTCCGATCCGCATGCCGATCATTGCCGGTAAAACCAAAACGGCCGAAAATACCACAGTGCTTTGGTTCAAAATCCCTGACACGGAATGCCCTGCCACCAATGCAATCGCACCCAATCCGTACACAACACCTTGAACCCGAATTTGTTCACGCTTTTCCGTGTCCAATGCTGTCAACAAGGCAACCGTCGGCGGGCCCCATACACCAGACAGACCTCCTACGAACCCAGCAACGGCCCCCATCGTGATTTCCGCACGACGCGGAGAGCGGTGGACCGGAATACGCCATCCCATCAATTGCAACGTCGAAAACATCACAATCATCACACCCAATCCGCCCAATAAAAGCGCAGTTGAAATCTTGGTCGTCAGTTGCGAGCTGGCCAATAAAAACACGCCCCCCACCATAAGAAACCATCGAAACCGCGAAATGGACGCGCGCGCGGCTGTCACCCCTTGTCTTAGAGCTTGGGTCACATTTGAAAAGACAGTTGGCAAAATCAACCCGGCCAAGGCGATGTCAGGCGCGACAATCATGCTTAGGCCCGAAATCAAAACCATGGGCATTCCAAACCCGACGGTTCCCTTGACGATACCTGCAAACATCGCAACGCAAATTGCGACTCCCCAATATTCAGGCGAAAGAAAATGAATCAGATCAACCATGATATCGCAGCAATATCACAGCCATTCTTGCTGCGCTGCAAAAAATGGTCGCGCAATAAAAAGATATATTATAATGTTTTTGCGCATTTTTGTTGCGCTGCAGTTGCAAAATGACTATCACCTTGGTGACAAAGAAAAGGATCTGATTCATGGCACATGATGGGCAAACGCTTGATATGACGAACATCACGATTTTAACAGATTTAACGACCCTAACTTCTGCGTCGGTCGACCCTATAGAAACCCTGTTTGCAACTGCAAAAACAGCGCTTCGCCATCGGGTCAGCGTCGATGGCAAGGTCAGTGCATCTTTGATTGACGCCAACCAAACCGCCGCGCATGGCGTCGCATGGCTTGCTACATATGTTGAGTCCTTGCGCCAGATGAACAAATGGGCCGAACATTTATCGGCAAACGGGTCATTTGGTGAGGTTGAGCAACTGATCCTTCAAATTTCGTTCGGCGAATACCTCAACCAAATTATGGGCGGGATCCCGATGAGCCAAGGCGAAATCATTCGCCCGCACGAATACGGTCTGACGCCCGCCGATCTCACAGCGGCGCAAACCGATCCTGTGGTCACGTTGATGGCCTATGGCAACACCCAAGCGGCACGGATGCGCTTGGTCGAGTTGATGCAAGAACAGGCGGCAAATATTACGGTCGGCCACAGCGGCCTAGACGAAGAATTGGAAATGATCCGCGAACAATTCCGCAAATTTTCAATCGACAAGGTGATCCCGCACGCCCATGAATGGCATCTCAAGGATGAATTGATCCCGATGGACATCATCGAAGAGCTGGCAGAACTTGGTGTCTTTGGCCTTACCATTCCCGAAAACCTTGGGGGTTTTGGCCTGTCCAAAGCGTCAATGGCCGTCGTTTCCGAAGAATTGTCTCGCGGCTATATCGGGGTCGGGTCTTTGGGCACGCGATCCGAAATCGCAGCCGAACTTATCTTGTGCGGAGGAACGGACGAACAAAAATCCCAATGGTTGCCCAAAATCGCAAGTGCAGAAATTTTGCCAACTGCGGTCTTTACTGAGCCCAACACAGGATCCGATCTGGGATCCTTACGCACAAACGGTGACTACAAGGTCACAGGCAACAAAACGTGGATCACCCACGCTGCCCGCACCCACATCATGACACTCTTGGCACGCACCGACCCAAACAGCACCGATCACCGCGGCCTGTCCATGTTTATCGCAGAAAAGACACCCGGCACAGATGAGGCCCCCTTCCCGACCGAAGGTATGACAGGCGGCGAAATTGAGGTGCTTGGCTATCGCGGCATGAAAGAATACGAACTTGGCTTTGATAACTTCCACGTCAAAGGCGAGAACCTGCTTGGCGGAGAAGAAGGCAAAGGGTTCAAACAGCTCATGCAGACCTTCGAAAGCGCCCGCATCCAAACCGCGGCGCGTGCGGTGGGTGTGGCACAATCTGCGCTTGACGTGTCCATGCAATATTCGCTGGATCGCAAACAGTTTGGCAAAGCCTTGATAAATTTCCCACGTGTTGCAAACAAACTGGCCATGATGGCCGTTGAAACCATGATCGCGCGCCAACTCACCTATTTCAGCGCGTTCGAAAAAGACAATGACCGCCGCTGCGACCTTGAGGCAGGGATGGCAAAATTGCTTGGCGCGCGCGTCGCTTGGGCAGCCGCCGACAATGGACTGCAAATTCATGGCGGCAACGGCTTTGCCCTGGAATACACAATCAGTCGCATCCTGTGCGATGCGCGTATTCTAAATATCTTTGAAGGGGCTGCCGAAATCCAAGCACAAGTCATTGCACGCCGTCTTTTGGATTGATCCAAACAATCGGTTGAAGTCGCTCACAAATCACCGCATGATGGGCCCTAGGGGGATCACCATGCGGTTTTTTTATATGATGTTTTTGTTCGTATCATTGTCTGCGTGTCAGGCGGATGAGATCGTTGAACACCAACAAGATATGCCCACACGCGCGCAATTGACCGCGTGGAACATGTCCGATGTTCGCGACGTATCCGCAATTCTAGGCGCAGATGACATATCTGGGCAGGCACACTGCAACAGGTTTCGTGGTCAAGTGTCATTCAACGAAACAGACGGAACCATCACAATCGGGCCATTGATTTCAACACGAATGGCCTGCCCACAGCTTTCGTCAGAGGCCGAATTTCTATCCCAACTACAATCGGTTTCAACCTTCACAAAGCTCTCAAACGGGATCGAATTACGCACCCCGACGGGTGAAACGTTCCGCTTTGAACCTGTCACAACGCCCTAGGGATGGTGGGTGGGGCGATGTGCCTATGGCACGAGCGTCAGACACCATCTAAACCGATTTTAAACGCGACGCGACAAACAAAGCCGCACAGGCTGCGATCATCGCTGGACCCGCAGGCCAATCCCAATAATAGGATGCGCTCAACCCACCCACCGCGCCGATCATTCCAACTGCGCTTGACACGCCCACCATTGCCTCAGGCGTGGCCGCCATTGCGCGCGCCGCTGCGGCGGGAATGACCAAAAATGCTGTGATCAATAGCGCCCCGACCGTTTTCAACGCAGCGCCGACCACAACCGCCAAACACAGTGTCATAATCAGTTTCTCGACCTTGCCGCTGACACCGACCGACGCGGCCAAGTCTTCGGAAACTGTCGAAACGATCAACTTGCGCCATCTCAACGCAATGACCGAAATCACCCCGATTGCGCCCCCCCAAACCCACCGCGTTGTCAGGGTAACCAATGCAAACGCCATGAATATCGCAACCCCTGCGACACCTAGATACACCGACACTCCAAACCCTGCGGCCATCGCAACACCTAGGATAGAAGCGTGTGACAGTGCATCGCCAAAGTACACCATTCTGCGCCACAAGACAAAACACCCCAAAACGCCCGTGACCAAGGCAACGCCCAATCCCGCCGCCATGGCACGTATCATAAATTCAGAAAACACTTCTGCCATCCTTAATGTGTGTGATCATGACTGTGGTCGTGATCATGTCGATACAATGCCAATGCGCCCTTGGTCCCTGTTCCAAACAAAGCACGATATTCGGGCGCGCTCGACACCACTGCGGGTGTGCCTTCGCAACAGATGTGACCATTGAGGCAGATCACCCGATCAGAGGCGCTCATCACAACGTGCAAGTCGTGACTGACCATGACAACCGCGCAATTCATATCATCCCGCAACTCAGCAATCAGCTGATAAAACGCCGCCGACCCAGGTTGATCCAACCCCTGTGTCGGCTCATCCAAAAGCAATATATCAGGCTTTCCAACAATCGCGCGGGCCAAAAGAACACGTTGCAATTGTCCCCCGGACAGCGTCGAAATTTGTTTGCGCCACAACTCTTGGATCCCCGTCAGATCGGACACGCGCTGTGCATCATCGTGACCGATCGGTTTGGGGATATCCAACATCCGGCGCACGGTCATTGGGAATGTCGGATCAAGGGATAACTTTTGGGGGACATATCCAATCTTGATCCCAGCGGTATGTAACATCACACCCGAGCGTGGTGACAAAGCCCCTGTCATCACCCGCAAAAGCGACGATTTCCCAGATCCGTTTGGACCGACGATGGTAACAATTTCGCCTTTGTGCACGGTCAAATTCACCTGCTTGAACACAGGCTCTGTCCCGTATTGAACGCTTACTTCGCGCAATGTGATCAAAGCCGTCATTTTTGATCCTTTTGACAGGTTGGGCACAGACCTTGGGCTTCGATGACCATCGTTTGGATCAAAAATCCCCCCGCGTCTTTGGAGGTGGAACCCAGATTATCGGGCAAATCTGTTGGCTGCTCTGCAACATTGTGGCAGGTGTCACAAATCAAAAACATAGGGTTGTGTGATACCTCTGGCGCATCACAGGCGACATAGGCATTAAGTTTTTCAATGCGGTGAACAAAGCCCTGTTCAATCAAAAAATTCAATGCCCGATATGCAACTGGCGGCTTGTCTGCGATGCCATCGACCCGCAACCGTTCCAAAAGATCATAGGCACCGATTGCCTTGTGTTCTTCCAACAATATTTCCAATACACGTCGCCGCGTGGGCGTCATGCGTGCTTTGCGCGTTTCACACAATGCATCTGCCGCGCCCAAAGCGGTGCGGAC
>RGAJ01000090.1 GCA_009920225.1 Paracoccaceae bacterium | reverse complement strand
ACCGCGCCCAAGGCCACGCGGGCCGACGTGATCGTATCACCATCGACCGTCAAGCTGATCGCACAGCCCACGACCGCGATGTCCATTTCGGTTCGCGGGGTAAAGCGCATATAGGCATCCCCACCCCCTGTCCCGCGGGCGGGCAACGTGATTGAGGCGATAACGTCCCCCTTCGCTAGGTTTGCGCGCCCTGGGCCTGCGGGAATATCCTCAATCGGGATATCACGGGTGCCAGAGGCGTTTACCACTTGTGCAACAGCACCAGCTGCAACCAAACCCGGCACGCTGTCCGCGGCTGGCGATCCATTGCACAGATTGCCTGTCAATGTCGCGCGACCTTGGACTTGGGTCGATCCAACCAATTCAATTCCCTCGACCACACCGGGCCAAGCGGCACATAAATCCGCATGAGCACCCATTTGTGCGCCTGACACGGCTGCGCCAATCACAAAACCACCGTCTGCGGTGCGCAAAATGTCATGCACACCCGCAATGTTCTTGATGTCGATGATATCATCAGGCGTCACCGCGCCCGCACGCATTTGCACCAACACGTCTGTGCCACCTGCCAAATACCGTGTGATTCCCGTCGCCTGTGCCGCAATGCGGGCAGCATCGGCAAAACTTGATGGACTATGATAGTTCATACAAATCCCCTGTAATTTTTGGAACCTGTGTTCCTTGTGAATACATTTGCTTTGGCCAAAGGTTAAATGCAAATCGACCCAAAGCGCAATGGTTGAACCGCAAACTAGTACAAAGCTGACACAACGTCTTTGAAACCACGGCGTCAAAAGTGCCGAAACCGACATTCCCGCAATCACGTGTGGTTTGATTCAAGTTTGAACTAAGCAACGCTTGGAATTTTTTCGGCTTTGGCCTAGGATGAAACGGTCGGCTAGGATGGCTGGATCCTTCACAAACGTGCAGTGGGAGCGCGTGGGGTGACAGGGGTTCCAGCGGGGGCTGGAGCCCCATTTTTACTTGAGATCCTTAAGTGCCTGCAAAACCATTATTGAGCGGTTACGTTCAACGCGCTCTATAATTTCTCTTTCGGCAAAATTTTCCGGCGTAACGTGATCAGATCGTGCAATGTCACGACACAAATAAGATCCGTGAGGCGCTCAAACACATAACTTTGGCAAGAGTAGTCTGGCCTTAGATTTGGATGGATACCCAATCATAATTTTCTGAGCGTAGAGATAAATTTAATTACCATACGCCACAAAAACAAAAGCCCCGTGCAAGACGGGGCTTTCTTTTATGCTGATTTCTTGCGGCCTTCGGTGCGTTTGCCACCTTCGCTTCCGAACTTGCGGCCACCACCGCCACGATGGGGGCGTTTCGCGCCGTCGGGTTTACCGCCGCCACCGCCGCCGCCAAACCGACGACGACCGCTGCCAGATTTTTTCGGTGCGGCACCCTTGGGGGGTTCCAGATTGCGCAACAACTCTGCGCCACTGGCCACAGGGATTTCCATTTTCATCAGTTTTTCGATATCGCGCAGCAATGGCACTTCGGTCGTGCTACATAGTGAAATCGCAATACCGGAGCGGCCCGCACGGCCCGTACGACCGATCCGATGCACATAAGAATCGGGTTGTTCAGGCAGGTTCAGGTTGATCACGCGCGCAACTTCGGGAATATCAATTCCCCGAGCAGCCACATCGGTGGCGCATAGAATGGTTGTTTTGCCGTCGCGGAACGCTTTGATGGCGCGGTCACGTTGGCTTTGGCTTTTGTTGCCATGAATTGAATCCGCGTTATAGCCTTCGCTGCGCAGCGCCTTCATCAATTTTTCAGTCCCGAACTTGGTTCTGACAAAGACCAAAGTGGTTGCGTCGCGATCTTGGTTCAACACTTCGCGAAGAACTTCGTTCTTCACTGACTCAGCGATGATGTGAACGGATTGCTCAACACTATCTGCCGCTTTGCCTTCTTGTGAGACTTGGACCTTGCGGGGATTTGTCAAATAGGTTGCCGCAATTTTTTCCATTGGTTTCGACATTGTTGCCGAAAACAGCATGGTTTGACGCGGTGTGCCCAATGCAGGTTCAATGCGTTGCAGCGCTTGGCCAAAACCCATATCCAGCATTTGGTCAGCTTCGTCCAAAACAAGATAGCCAACTTGGTTCAAGATGACGGCCTTGCGTTCCATAAGATCGATCAAACGACCAGGTGTCGCGACCAAAACATCACAACCGCGTTTCAACGCCTGCATTTGTTTGGTGATCGACTGACCACCTACAACTGTCACAATACGCAATTTGGTGCCTTGTGCCATATTGGCAAGGCTGTCGGCGATTTGGTTAACCAATTCACGCGTCGGGGCCAAAATCAACGCCTTTGGTGTGATGGGGGCTGGTTTACCAGGGACCGCCAAAAGCATGTCCAAAAGAGGCAAACCAAAGGCCAAGGTTTTACCAGTGCCCGTTTGCGCCAGCCCCATGATGTCATGTCCATCCATGGCAAGCGGGATCGCTTGGGCCTGAATTGGGGTAGGTTGCGAAAATTTCATGCGGTCTAACGCCGCCTTAAGTGCGGGGTTCAAACCCAGCATGTCAAAGTCAAACATATACGTCCTTGCTTTTGGGAAGCCCAAAAGAATGTGCCATAGCCGCAGAGTGCGGATATACAGCAGGGGAGCCACCTTTAAGACGACGGGCACATTCCCGCAATCTAGGCGACCAATTAACCCTGCGTGATGGGGTAAGGGAAAATGCTGCTGCACCCATCGTCCAATACTGACATTAGTTGGGCACGCTCACGCGGCAGCGCAGCAATGCCGCCGTGTGACGGTTTTTGCCGCGAAAGTCAAGCATATTCTAAAGCGCGGCACAGGGGCGACAGGTCAGGGTTCTACACGTCGATACCCGCAAGCGCACAAATGATGTTCCATTCATGTTCCCGCACCGGCTGAACAGATAGGCGCGAGCTTTTGACCAAAACCATTTCGCTCAACTCTGGATGTGCCTTGATCTGATCCAAGGAAACGGGTGTCACGACGGGGTGAACCGCTTTGATGTCAACGCAATCCCACCGTGGGTCGTCTGTTGTGCTGTCGGGATGGGACAGTGCGATCACTTCGACCACGCCGACGATTTCGCGGGTTTTATTGGAATGATAGAAAAACCCGCGATCCCCGATTGCCATTGCACGCATGTTGTTGCGCGCTTGGTAATTGCGCACGCCGTTCCATTCTTCGCCCGCGTCGCCTTTGGCAACTTGGTCGTCCCATCCCCAAGTTTCGGGTTCGGATTTGAACAGCCAATACGCCATTTAGATCACTTTATTCCACTGGATCAATTCGGTCGTTTCGAACAGTCCGGCCTTGGCATAGGGATCATTGTTGGCCCAAGTTTGTGCCGCGGCCATATCCGCGACGTCCAAAATCACCAAGGATCCGCACATCATGCCTGCGTCATCCAAAAACGGACCCGCTTGGGCGACAACGCCTGTTTCCTTGATATAGGCCAAATGTGCATCGCGGTTCGCTTTGCGGGTCTCAAGGTGGTCTTTTTTATCTTTCGCAATCAAAGCAATCAGCATCATTCTTCCTTTTGTGGTCGTGACAGCAGCATCTGCACTGCGGTGGTGATGTCCAGTCGGCCGTGGATCAAATCATCCACCGCTTGGGTGATGGGCATATCCAAACCGAATTCTTTGGCCTTCGTCAATGCGGCGCTTGCGGTTGCGGCCCCTTCGACGGTGATGTTTTTGTCAAAAGGTTCGTCCGCCCCCAAAGCCACGCCAAAGCGATAGTTGCGTGACCCTGCGGACATGCAGGTCAGCGATAGATCGCCAAATCCTGACAATCCCGCCAATGTCTGTGGGTCCGCGCCCAACGCACGCGCCATTCGCAACATTTCTGCATAGCCGCGCGTCATCAGGGCAGCACGCGCGCTATCACCCAAATTCGCACCAATGGTTGCCCCGCATCCGATGGCAATCACGTTTTTTAACGCACCCCCCAATTCCGCGCCGATTGTATCGGTCGTGCGATATAGGCGAAGCGTGGACGTCCCCAATTCAGATTGTAGCCCTTCGCCCAAATCCGCATCCTTGGCCGCAAGGGTCAGCGCCGTTGGAAGACCGCGCGCAATGTCATGGGCAAAACTTGGCCCCGTCAGAATGGCGACGCGGGACGACACGGTTTCCAAAATCCCGCAAGGCCCCGTGCCTGTTGACACCTCGAACCCTTTGCAACAGGCGACCAAAGCCTTGCCCCGCAGCGCATTGGCATGGGATTGGACAACACCGCGCAATTGTTGCATGGGGACCGACATCAACAGGATGTCACTTTCGCAGGCCTCAGCCATATCGGATGTGACCCGAAGGGATGGCGGAAACGCGATATCGGGCAGTTTTGCCGTATTCTCACGTGCTTGGGCCATATGCGCCGCAGCCGTTGGATTACGGGCCCAAAGCGTCACGTCTCGGCCATCGCGCGCAAGTGCAATGCCAAGAGCCGTTCCAAAAGCACCTGCGCCAATGATAGATATGGTCATGCCTTTGCCCCTTTCTTGCCGCTGCCCAACAACGCGGGCTGCGAGTTGTCTAATGGCCACCTAGGACGGGCCGAAAGACGTTGATCATCGGTTTGCCCCATACGAAACAATTCACCACCAGCAAAAGCGATCATTGCCGCGTTATCGGTACAGAGCGCAAGCGGTGGGGCCAAAAACGTCATCCCATGATCGGCACATACCGACATCAATCGACCGCGAAGGTATTCATTGGCCGCAACGCCACCCGCCACCGCGACAGTTCGCCCCGTCGGATGCGCCGCCAAAAACACATGAAGCGCACGCGAAAGCTTTTCCGCCAAAACATCCCCGACCGCGGCCTGAAACCCTGCACAAATATCGGCGATATCGGTGTCATAAAGCCCCCCTTGGTCTGCCACCAATTGATCGCGGGTGCGCAGCAAAGCGGTCTTTAACCCAGAAAACGACATATCGCATCCATCCCGATCCAACAAAGGACGAGGAAAACGAAACCGCTTTGCATCGCCTGATTTGGCCCAACGTTCAACATGGGGCCCACCGGGTTGTTCCAGCCCCAAAAGGCGGGCAACCTTGTCGAATGCTTCGCCCGGGGCATCGTCAATTGTCCCGCCCAAGCGGGTGAATTCGGTTGGGCTTTGCACAGATAAGAACTGACAGTGGCCACCCGAGACCAGTAACATCAAATACGGAAAAGCAACGCCATCGGTTAAGCGCGGGGTCAATGCGTGCCCCGCAAGATGGTTGACCCCGATCAAGGGTTTTCCCAGCCCCTTGGCCAATCCCTTGGCACACATCACGGCCGATAACACCCCGCCGATCAATCCCGGTCCTGACGTTACAGCAATCGCATCCACCGATGACAGCGGGATTGCCGCGTCATGCATCGCACGCTCCACACAGATATCGATCCGTTCAGCGTGCGCGCGTGCGGCAATTTCGGGAACGACCCCCCCGAAATCGGCGTGCAGGTTATTTTGACCCATCACCACGGATGATTTAATCGTGGCCTGTCCAAGGGCATCAAAATGCACGACAGACGCGGCAGTGTCGTCACAACTGCTTTCTAATCCTAAAACAAGAAATTCGCGGTCAGCCATTGATTGGTCCATTGTAAGGCGTTTCTATCGCAGGTAACATTGAAACAAATGACAGACAATCCCATGCCGCAGCGCGATGCACGCGACCCCGTAATCATTTTGACCCGCCCCAAGGACGGTTCTGACGAATTTGCCCTGGATCTAGGGCGCGCTCTGCCCGATGCGCAGATTGTGCAGCACCCTTTGCAGCAGATGTCGTTTAGGGAACGCCCCTCGATTGATGTCGCGCGCTATGGATCTTATGTTTTCACATCCGCGCAGGGGGTCGACGCGGCACTTCGTTGGAATTTACCCGCAAAACCGTGTTTTTGTGTGGGGTCAAAAACGGCTGCGGCCGCAGGTGTGATCGGTGGCAAGGTCCATGATGCAAAGGGCACAGCCCAAGATTTGATACACATCATGGCGTCCGAAACGGTTCAAGGACCTGCATTGTACATCAGCGGAACACATATTTCCGTTGATCTTGTGTCGTCTGCCGCGGGCGTTGGGGTCGAAATCGATCGGGTCATCGGGTATGAACAATCGGCTGTCGATCCCGATCCTGCGCTCCGCACTCTGCTTTCGGGGGGAAACCCTGTTATTCTTCCCCTATTTTCTGCGCGCAGTGCTCGATTACTACTGTCAGTGGAACAGCCACGCCCGAATTGGCATATCATCGCCATAAGCCAAAAGGTCGCAGCGATTTTTGACAACTCAGGCGTCAAAATGGTCGACGTGGCATCGTGTCCAGATGGACCATCCATGAAATCTGCGGTATGCCATGCGTGGAATACCTATATTTAAATAGTATTGGTTAGACATGTCGAAATTAAAAAATGATACGGAACCGGGGAAAAACATGGCGGATGAGACAGTAAAATCAAGCGATCAAGCCGACGTGATCTTGGACGCCGATGCAGCACCAGAGGCTGACACCACATCACACGAAGATATTGACCAAGCTTTAAACACCAAAACAGAACCAGATGTCGCGGAACCAGACGGGGACAACGACACTCCTAACGGCGAAGATACGACATCACCTGCCCTTGCCCCCGCGACGCCCGAACCACCAAAGGAAAAATCGACATTCGTCCCGATGCTATTGGGTGGGATCATCTGTGCAGGCCTAGGCTTTGGGGGGGCGGTTTTGACCCAACAACAAAGCCCGCTGTGGCCCAAAGATGCCGCGCAAATCGAATTTGAAACCGCGACAAGAGCGACGCTTGAAGATGTTGCAACAAAAATTTCGGCTTTGGACGCGCGCCCTACCCCTGACGTGACCGCCGCAGATTTGTCGGCGGCCACCACCGAGGTCAACACCACACTTTCAAGGGTCGGCAAGGATATCGCAGCGCTGTCTGATCAGATCACACAGTTGGATGAGCGCCTAAGCGCATTGGAAAAATCCACCATCGAATCCGCGATCCCCGACGATTTGGTTGCCAAGTATCGCGCCGAAATCGAAAGCATCAACGAATACCTCGCCACGCAACGTACCGAACTTCAAGGGTTCATGGAGGATGCAAAAACCAAAGCCCAAGCCGCCGAAGATGCCGCGCGCGCGGCCACGCTGCGCGGGGCGTT
>RGAJ01000089.1 GCA_009920225.1 Paracoccaceae bacterium | reverse complement strand
GCGCTGCGTGCAAATATTGAACAACAGTTCGGCGCAAGCTTGGCGGATGATCTGTTCAACGTCTATGCCACGCAGATCCAACAATCCGCTGGCATCAGTTTGAACCAGCAGGCCATCAACGCCGTTCACGCGAATTTCCAGTAGGATCCATCAATGTCGATCACACCTGAATTTCCTGCCTTTGAACAGGTCTACAACGCTGGCCAAAATCAGGTCATCTATACGCGTCTTGCCGCGGATTTGGACACGCCTGTGTCAATCATGATGAAATTGGCGGGTGCGCGAAAGAACAGTTTCATCTTGGAATCTGTGACGGGTGGGGAAATCAGGGGCCGATATTCGATCATTGGGATCAAGCCTGATCTGATTTGGAAATGCGTCGGCGAACAGCCCTCGATCAATCGCACGGCGCGTTTTGACGACGAGGCTTTTGTTGATCAAGATCGCAAACCGCTTGACGCCTTTCGCGATCTCTTGGCCGAAAGCCACATCGATTTGCCGCATGATTTACCCCAAGCAGCCGCAGGCGTTTTTGGGTATTTGGGCTATGACACGATCCGTCACGTTGAACATCTGCCCAATATCAACCCCGACCCCATCGGATTGCCAGATGCATTGTTTGTGCGCCCCTCGGTTGTTGCCGTTGTTGATGGCGCCAAGGGCGAGGTGATCTTGGTCGCGCCCGTTTGGTACGATGAAAATGTTTCGGCACGTGCCGCCTATGCCCAAGCGGCAGAGCGTGTAATGGATGCCGTGCGTGATCTAGAACGGCCCGTCACAGACCCGCGTGATTTGGGGGCGGCAAATGATGTGCCCGAACCGGTTTCGAATTTCACACACCAAGGGTTCTTGGACGCGGTTTCAAAGGCCAAAGACTATATTGCCGCGGGCGACATCTTCCAAGTTGTGTTGTCACAACGTTGGACCCAAGATTTCAAACTACCGCCATTTTCGCTCTATCGATCATTGCGGCGCACCAATCCATCGCCGTTCATGTTCTATTTCAATTTCGGGGGCTTCCAAGTTATTGGTGCAAGCCCTGAAATCTTGGTGCGCGTGTTTGGCAACCAAGTCACGGTTCGCCCAATCGCGGGCACCCGCCGCCGCGGTGCAACGCCCGAAGAGGACAAAGCGCTTGAGCTTGATCTATTGGCCGACAAAAAAGAGCTGGCAGAACATTTGATGTTGCTGGATCTTGGGCGCAACGATGCAGGGCGGGTTTGTAAAATTGGAACCGTGAAGCCGACCGAAGAATTCATCGTCGAACGCTATAGCCATGTGATGCATATCGTGTCGAACGTCATTGGCGAATTGGCCGATGACCAAGACGCGTTATCTGCATTCTTTGCCGGAATGCCCGCCGGCACCGTGTCAGGCGCCCCCAAAGTGCGCGCCATGGAAATCATTGACGAGATTGAGCCCGAAAAGCGCGGCGTTTATGCCGGTGGCGTTGGGTATTTCAGCGCAGGCGGCGACATGGATATGTGCATCGCCTTGCGAACTGCGATTTTAAAGGATGAAAAACTATACATCCAAGCGGGCGCGGGCATCGTGTATGACAGCGATCCACAATCCGAATATATGGAATGCGTCCATAAATCGAACGCTATTCGACGTGCAGCAGCCGACGCAGGTTTGTTTGCCAAGATCGGGAATTAGCCTGACAATCACATGTCGCCCGCGCCCCTGCTTTGGGGCGTATCAGCGACATCGTTGATATCCAAGACGTGGATAGGGCGCGTGCGCCCTGCCGCGTTTTGACGATGTCGTGCAAAAAGATATACGGCAATCACCGCTGCAATCAGCCCAAATAAAATTGGCATTTGAAATCCCTAGTTTTAAAATACAGGGATCTTATTGCCCAAGATTCGGGCGCGGATGTGGTCGAACCGCGGCGCGTTTGGGTTTATTCCGCCTTTAGGCGCTGTGACACAGGAACAATGGCCACGCGCGATGCGCGGTCTTGAAAGCTCCACATCAAAAGCGCGGAAATCGTATCTGGTTTCAACCGCGCCACGACGATGGCCCCTTTTTCATTGGTGTTCGACGCGCGCATCACAGCCCCGTCCAAAAACCGACGAATGGTGCGTTCGTTTTGGCCTTCGCCATCCAAATCTTTGTAAATCGCGGCTGACGGCAGGTTCATCTTGTCTGCCGCGCGCAGAATTGAGGTCAGACCCTTTTCGTAAACCAGCACTCCGTGTCCGGTGCGCGCCAAGACTTCGGGCACATGCGCATTCGCGTCGCGGCTAACCTGAAGCGCACCTTCGTCACGTTCCATAATCGCAATGGTATTGGGCAAGAGATTGAGCACGCTGGCAAGCGTGATTTCAGTATCTGTCGCACTTGCCTCAAGCGGCAGACCGACCATCGCGATGACCTCTTGGTTGAGATCGCGCAAAAGCTGCATATTCGCGGCGGCTGTCGGGCTGAGCGCATCAATGGCATAGGCCACGGGAAAGGGAAGCGCTTGGATCATTGCAGGATCCAAATCCGCTTGGCCATCTAACATGACGATAAAAGACAGCATCGGTTTGCCATCGGTTTCAACGGCAGCGCTTGCATAGAGATCAATCGCGCGGCCGATGGGTTGTGGGATGTCAGCGCTTTGTGCGTTTTCCAATGCTGGCGGGGCCGCATTCGACGACGCGTCGCCCACGGTTGGCAACCGTGTGTCATTGGATCCGCTTTTGAATGTGGTCGGTTCTTGGGTGTCGAACACAGATGGCGCGGGTTCCGGATCTTGGGGCAAGAGACCCGCATCTTCGGCGATGGCAGGCGTTTGAGGAACGGCGACATCTTCGGCCAATTGGGGTTGTGCGGGCCCATCCGTCAATGGAACGCCACCTTCGGCGCGTGGGGCGATAGGGCGCAAATCATTATTTGGAACAATAGGTTGCTGCACACCCAACTCTGGCTGCGGCAATCCAACATCGGGCGAAATCATCGCCGTTTCGTTTTTCGGCGCGACGGGGGACATGTCATTTGTTTGCGGCACGCGCGGCGCTTCTGTCACGACCTCTGCGTCTGTGGCTTCTAATTTTGGGGCAACGACCTGTGGCATGGTGGGCAAAACAGGGGTTTCAATCGGGCGTGGCGCGGTGGCGGCCACATCATCACGCGATTGGTTGAACTGTGATCCAACGGGCACCTCAAGAACCACGCTGTCTGGTCCCCGCGCTGCAGGGTCCCACCCCGAATAAACGGACATCACCCCAAGGGTTCCTACACCCAATAGTGTTCCCTTTAGAAATCCACCTAAGAATCCGCGTGCCACCCTATTTCCTCTTGGATCAAGTTAATTTTCTTACCTTAATTACACCCCCTGCCCTTGACGGTCGATGCAATCCCTGAACATGTATAACGCGACCAATGTGATCGGGGCTAGCCCCCGATTGCGATATCAAGGAAAAAGTTAACATGCTGCTGCTTATCGATAACTATGACAGCTTTACGTATAACCTCGTGCATTATGTGGGCGAATTAGGGGTCGAGGTGGTTGTAAAACGCAACGACGCCATCACCGTGCAAGACGCAATGGCGATGAACCCTGCGGGAATTTTGTTATCCCCCGGACCTGGTACCCCAGATCAAGCGGGCATTTGCAAAGCGCTGACACTGGCGGCGGCTGAAACGAAAACACCTCTGATGGGCGTGTGTTTGGGACATCAAACAATCGGTCAGGTGTTTGGTGGTGATGTCGTGCGCTGTCATGAAATCGTTCACGGCAAGATGGGCACCATGGTCCACGAGGGCAAGGGCGTGTTCGCGGGCCTGCCCAGCCCGTTCCAAGCCACGCGGTATCATTCGCTGGTCGTTGATCCCGATACATTGCCCGACGAATTGGAAGTCACAGCAACCCTTGAAAACGGTGTGATCATGGGTCTTCAGCACCGTGAATTACCCATCCAAGGCGTTCAGTTTCACCCAGAATCCATTGCATCCGAGCATGGTCATGCCCTATTGCAGAACTTTTTGAACATGATGAAGGTACCCGCATGAGCAATGCAATGAAACCGATCATTTTCGCGGCCTCCGAAGGGCCGCTGAGCCGCGCCCAAGCTGAACAGGCCTTTGAAATTTTGTTTGAAGGTCAAGCAACCGCCGCACAGATTGGCGGCTTGTTGATGGCAATGCGCGCCCGCGGTGAATCGGTTGCCGAATATGCCGCCGCCGCAAAAGTGATGCGCAACAAATGCGTGCCGGTCACTGCCCCCGATGGTGCGATGGATATCGTTGGCACAGGCGGCGATGGGGTTGGCACCTTGAACATTTCAACCGCGACCGCCTTCGTTGTTGCGGGTGCGGGTGTCCCTGTCGCAAAACACGGCAATCGCAACCTGTCGTCAAAATCGGGGGCCGCAGACGCGCTGTCATTGATGGGCATCAATGTGATGGTCGGATCAGACACCGTTGAACGCGGCATCGCCGAGGCAGGCATCGGTTTCATGATGGCCCCCATGCATCACCCAGCGGTCAAATATGTGATGCCCGTTCGCCAAGAACTAGGATGCAAAACGATCTTTAACATATTGGGTCCATTGACGAATCCCGCAGGCGTCAAACGCCAGCTCACTGGTGCCTTTGCGCCTGACCTGATCTATCCAATGGCAGAAACGCTTCAGATGCTGGGCAGTGAAAAGGCGTGGTTGGTCCATGGGTCCGATGGATCAGACGAAATCACCATCACCGGAACAACCGATGTTGCGGTGTTGGATGGCGACAAGATTACCGGCATGACAATCCACCCCGAAGACGCAGGTCTGCCGGTGCATCCCTTGTCTGCCATTCTGGGCGATACGCCTGAGGTCAACACCAAAGCCTTGATGGCGCTGATGAACGGTGAAAAAGGTGCCTATCGCGACGCCGTTTTGTTTAACGCAGCCGCAGCCCTGATCATCGCGGACAAGGTGACCACCCTGAAAGACGGTGTTGAGATGGCCAAAGACAGCATCGACAGCGGTCGCGCCCTCACCGCCATAACAACCCTTGCTCGCGTCACGTCGGAGGCCACATGACCACCACTGTTTTAGACAAAATCAAAGCCTATAAATTAGAAGAAGTCGCCGCAGACAAAGCGCGCGTGCCCTATTCCGACGTCGAAGCCGCCGCAAAAGAGGCCGGTCCAACGCGTGGCTTTGCCGATCGATTGATCCAAGCGTCGAAATCAGGTTATGGCCTGATCGCCGAGGTCAAAAAGGCATCCCCTTCCAAAGGATTGATCCGCGCTGATTTCGATCCTGCGACCTTGGCCAAAGCCTATGAAAATGGTGGTGCGACCTGTCTCTCGGTGCTAACAGACACCCCGAGTTTTCAAGGAGCCAAGGAATATTTGGTCGCGGCACGCACGGCAACCTCATTACCTGCACTGCGCAAGGATTTCATGTATGACACCTATCAGGTCGCCGAGGCCCGCGCGTTGGGCGCCGATTGTATTTTGATCATCATGGCGTCCGTATCCGACGCACAGGCGGCAGAATTGGAAGCAGCCGCTTTCGAATGGGGAATGGACGTTTTGATCGAGGTGCATGACGGCGACGAATTGGACCGTGCGATCAACCTGAAATCGCCCTTGTTGGGGATCAACAACCGGAATTTGAAAACCTTTGAAACAACACTGGACACCACGCGCACCTTGTCGCGCCGCGTCCCTGCAGATCGGTTGTTGGTATCTGAAAGTGGATTGTTCACTCCCAAAGATCTGTCCGATATGGCGCAATATGGCGCACGGTGTTTCTTGATTGGCGAAAGCTTGATGCGGCAAGACGATGTAGAAGCAGCCACACGCAGCATTTTGGCAAATCCGTTGACGGGGGCGATGTGATGACGGGTCTGACGCATTTTGACACCAAAGGTGACGCGCATATGGTCGATGTGTCGGACAAGGCCATCACATCACGCGTTGCGACTGCTCGCGGTCACATCAAAATGGCGCAACAAACCTTTGATATTATTTCAGAAGGTCGCGCCAAAAAAGGTGATGTACTGGGTGTTGCACGGCTTGCGGGGATTATGGGGGCCAAGAAAACCCCAGACCTCATCCCATTGTGCCACCCGCTTCCGGTGACCAAAGTTGCGGTTGAACTCACGCTTGATCCCGATCTTCCCGGTGTACAAATCGAAGCCACCGTGAAAACAACAGGCCAAACAGGCGTCGAGATGGAAGCATTGACCGCTGTTTCAACCGCTGCGCTGACCGTTTATGACATGTCAAAAGCCGTTGATAGATCAATGGAAATCGGCGCAATCCGCGTGGTGTTAAAAGACGGCGGAAAATCTGGACGGTACGAGGCAGAATGATTTCCGTATCCGACGCCCTTTTACGCCTGTTTGAACTGGCAACTCCAATGGCACATGAAACTGTGCCTTTGTCGCGTGCAATTGGCCGCGTCATGGTATCGCCAGTGCAGGCAGAGCGCGATCAGCCGCCCTTTACCTCGTCTGCGATGGATGGCTACGCGATGCGATCCGCAGACGCCGTGGTCGGCAACCGACTATCCGTGATTGGTGAAGCCGCAGCAGGACATCGCTTTGACGGGGCGGTGAAATCGGGCGAAGCGGTGCGGATCTTTACAGGTGCACCCGTGCCTGCCGACTGTGATTTCGTCGTGATCCAAGAAGATGTTGATCGCATCGGCGATCACATCACCATCACAGATGCGCTCGGATCTGGTCACAACACGCGAAAACAAGGGGCTGATTTTCACCGTGGTCAAACGGTTTCTGCCCCCCGTCGTTTGGGCCCAAAGGACATTGCGCTGTTGGCGGCCATGAACATTGATCGTGTGAATGTCGCGCGCAAACCCAGCGTTGCCCTGATTTCAACAGGTGATGAATTGGTGTTTCCGGGCGAAACACCCAGCGACGATCAAATCATTGCATCCAACACATTTGGCCTTGCTGCATTGATCGAAGACGCAGGCGCCAGTGCACGTATTCTGCCGATTGCGCGCGACAATATCGCATCACTGAACACTGCGTTTGACATGGCGGTTGATGCCGACGTGATCGTCACCATAGGCGGTGCCTCTGTCGGGGATCATGATCTGGTTGCGCGGGTCGCGGCCGCACGTGGCGTCGAGCAAAGCTTTTACAAAGTTGCAATGCGTCCGGGCAAACCGCTGATGGCTGGCAAAATGGGAAATGCCGCCATGGTTGGCCTGCCCGGAAATCCCGTATCGGCAATGGTGT
>RGAJ01000088.1 GCA_009920225.1 Paracoccaceae bacterium | reverse complement strand
ATTTATGCCCCCACTGCCCCGTTTCGCGTCGCACAATGGCACACGGGGGGTGAGCGATAAACGGCGCATGATCGCGCCGTTTTGATTATCCAGCGACATACATACCGATTGCGGCCACGGTGCCACGCGTCCACACGAGGTCAAACCAATGGGTAAAGCGGTCGCGGAACATTTGGTTTTGACCAAGATCGCCATAGAATTGCTGTTGCTCAATCCATTTTGTTGGCGCGTCTTTGGCCTGTTGTGCGACAACCGTCAGGTCGGCCCAAAACGGATCATTCGGTTCAATGACGCTGCCATCTTCGCGCGTGCCGTAACACATGCGCGCCCAAAGTGCCTGGGTCATTGCAAAACCATCAATCGGCGTTCCTTTGGCCAAAGCGTCGCGCAGAACGGGCAAGATAAAGCCCGTGTGCCGCGATGATCCGTCGAACGCCACGCGGCGCACGGTGTCGACGATCTTGGGATTGGAAAACCGTTCCTCGATCAAATCAACATAGCTGATCGGATCCATACCTGGCACAGGTTTCACATGTGGCACGACCTCGGTCGTTGCGATTTTGCGGAACAGCTGTCCGATCTGAGGATGCGACATACAGTCGGAAATCGTTTGCAATGACAGAATTTCACCCGGATTAGCAATGACTTGATGTCCACCGTTTAGGATGCGGATTTTCATCGCTTCGAAATCGTGAACCTGATCTGATATGGTTGCCCCCACATCTTCCCACGCGGGACGGCCCGCGCAGAAATCATCTTCGATCACCCATTGGCGGAAATTTTCATGCGTCACGGGAACCGCGTCATCAATCCCGAATTCCCGAACCAAGGCACGTTCGGTGTCGCCTGTCGCAGGCACGATACAATCGACCATGGAATTGGGGAACGTGCAATTTTCCGCAATCCAATCGGCCAGATCAGGATCGCTCAGACGCGCCAAGCCTACAACGGTTTGACGCAGAATTGCACCATTGCCTTGGAGGTTGTCACAGGTCATGCCCGTGAACGGCCCCACTCCGCGATCACGACGCAATTTCAACGCGGCAACCATCGCGCCAAATGCGGTTTTTGGCGCATCAGGATGAGCTGCGTCATAGACGATATCCGCGTGTGCAGCGTCAAACCCTTTGGTCACTGGGTCAATATAATATCCACCTTCGGTCACGGTCAGTGCGACGATACGAATGGCGGGATCGGCCATTTTAGCGATCAAATCTGCGTTGCCATCGGTGATCGGGATATAGTCGATCATTGCGCCCACAACCTCGGCCGAGGTGCCTTTAGGATCCAATTCGATCAAAGTGGTCATGCAATCTTGGGCCAACAGTTTTTCACGCTGCGCCGCATCATAGTCGCGCACACCCGCGCCAACAATTGCCCAATCCATGGCCTTGCCCGCTTGCATCAGACGATGCAGGTACCACGATTGGTGGGCACGGTGGAAATTCCCAAGACCGATGTGCACAATCCCAGCCGTCAACGCAGAGCGATCATAAGTTGGGCGCGCGATTGACGTAGGCAAACATGCAAGGCTTTGATTTGATAGCTTTATCAACTCATCCATTGGCCACCATCCACATTGTAAGTTTGCGCAACAACATATTCAGCATCATCAGAGGCCAAGAAAATGGCCATGCCCACCAAGTCTTCGGGTTTTCCAAAGCGGCCAAAGGGAACGCCTGCTGCGACTTCTTTCTTTTTCTGCCCCAACTCTTTGCCTTCCCATTTGGCAAAAAGGGAATCGACATGATCCCAATGTTCGCCGTCCACCACACCTGGTGAAATGGCATTCACATTGATCCCGTGTTTAATCAGGTCGAGGCCAGTTGATTGGGTGATCGAAATGACGGCCGCTTTTGTCGAACAATAGACCGCAACATAGGGTTCACCGCGACGGCCCGCTTGGCTGGCCATATTGATAATCTTGCCACCATGTCCTTGGGCGATCATCTGTTTGGCCGCCGCTTGGATGGTGAAAAGGGTCCCAAAGACATTGACCGCGTACAGCTTTTCAAAGTCTTGTGTGGTGATTTCAACTGTAGGCGACGCCGTAAAAAGTGCGGCATTATTGATAACAATATCAATCTTGCCCGTTTTTTCGACCACAGCCTCCATCGCCGCCTGAATCGACGCAGGATCTGTCACATCCATATGAACGGCATAAGCGCCCTGCCCCAGTTCGGCCGCCGTTTTTTCCGCCGCAGCAAGGTTCACATCGGCAATCGCGGCCTGCGCACCTTCGGACAGATATCCCTTGGCAAAATGTTTTCCGATACCGCGCGCCGATCCAGTGATCAGCGCGGATTTCCCAGCAAGACGCCCTGTCATTTTCTATCACCTTTTTCGTCAAAACGATGAATTTTATCTTCGATCGGGGTCAACCAAACCGTGTCGCCATGACGGGCGGAAAATTCGCCGTCCACACGCACAGTGATCGACTCGGCCAACCCAGTATCAAGCACATGCAAGAATGTGTCGGATCCCAAATGTTCGGACACACCAACGCGCCCTTTCCACGCACCGCTGTCAAATGACGCGGTGATATGTTCGGGACGAACGCCAATTGTGTGCGCGCCGCGACTGGTTGCTTCGGTGCCTGTCATAAAGTTCATTTTTGGACTGCCGATAAAGCCCGCAACAAAGAGGTTGCGAGGTTCATGATACAGCTCGAGCGGACTGCCAACCTGTTCGATCACGCCTGCATGCAAGACGACGATCTTGTCGGCCATTGTCATGGCTTCGACCTGATCGTGTGTCACATAGACCATGGTAGTGTTCAACCGCTTGTGCAGCTCTGATATCTCAAGCCGCATACCAACGCGCAAGGCCGCATCAAGGTTTGACAAGGGTTCATCGAACAAAAATGCAGAGGGTTCGCGCACAATCGCACGCCCAATGGCAACGCGCTGACGTTGGCCACCCGACAATTGTCCGGGGCGGCGATCCAAATAATCGTTCAGGTTCAAAGCCGCCGCCGCTGCGGCAACGCGCCGATCTTGTTCTTCTTTTGGAAGGCCTGCCATTTTCAATGGAAAGGCGATATTTTTGCGCACGCTCATATGTGGGTAGAGCGCGTAGGATTGGAACACCATCGCCAATCGACGCTGCGCCGGTGGCAACGCAGTTGCGTCTTGGCCGTCAATCTGAATGGCGCCGTCCGAGACGTCTTCTAATCCTGCGATCAGACGCAACAACGTGGATTTACCGCACCCGGATGGGCCGACAAAAACAGTAAATTCGCCTTCTTCGATCGTCAGATCCAGCGGAGGAATAACCTCGACATCCCCGAACCGTTTGACCACTTTGTCCAGTACAATACGTCCCATAGTATACGTCCTTATTTCACCGCGCCAAAGGTCAGGCCACGGACAAGTTGTTTTTGACTGAACCAACCAAGGATCAGGATTGGCGCAATCGCCATTGTGGATGCCGCGCTAAGTTTTGCGTAAAACAAACCTTCGGGGCTGGAATAACTCGCGATAAATGCGGTCAATGGCGCGGCTTTTGCCGCCGTCAGGTTGAGCGTCCAAAACGCTTCGTTCCACGCAAGGATCACGTTCAACAGAATGGTGGACGCAATGCCCGGGATCGCCATTGGTGTCAGAATATAGATGATTTCTTCGCGCAAAGTCGCACCATCCATCCGCGCCGCTTCCAGAATTTCGCCAGGGATTTCCTTGAAATAGGTGTAGAGCATCCAAATGATGATCGGCAGGTTAATGAGCATCAGTACAACAACCAACCCCATGCGGCTGTCCAACAATCCCAGCTGAATGAACAGCAGATAAATGGGATAAAGCACACCTACCGCGGGCAACATTTTGGTGGACAGCATCCACATCAAAATATCCTTGGTCCGTTTTGACGGCACAAAAGCCATGGACCACGCCGCAGGCACCGCGATGATAATTCCCAAGAGGGTCGACCCCCCCGCAATAAAAATCGAGTTGGTCAGATAGCGCATGTAATCGGACCGTTCCTGCACGATGGAATAGTTTTCCAAGGTCCAGTTAAAGAACAAGAACACGGGCGGATCTGCGATTGCCTCGCCTTCGGTCTTGAAACTGGTCAAAATGGTCCAAAGGATCGGGAAAAAGATCAGCAGACCAACAGCCCAGGCAAGCATGGTGTTGATGGTTTTTCTGCGGTTCGTAACGCTGCGTGCCATGATCGTCCCCTAGTTATCCAAGTTTTTGCCAACGATGCGCATCAAGAAGATCGCAACGATATTTGCAAGAATGATGGCATAGACCCCGCCCGCAGATCCCAAACCGATGTTTTGGCTTTCCAAAACCCGTTGGAAGATCAGATAGGACAGTGTTTTACTGCCGAATGCGCCGCCTGTGGTCACAAAGATTTCTGCAAAGATGGACAGCAAAAAGATCGTTTGGATCAACAAAACAACAGTGATGGCGCGCGCCAAATGCGGCAATATGATATACCAGAACCGTTTGAGCGCCGACGCACCATCCATTTCAGAGGCTTCAAGCTGCTCTCCGTCGAGTGACTGGATCGCCGTTAACAAAATCAGCGTGGCAAATGGCAACCACTGCCAGCTTACGATCATGATGATCGACTGAATCGACGCTTGCGACATCCATTGAATGGGTTCGGCGCCGAAAAATTTCCAAAGATACGCAAACAAGCCATAGTTCGGATCCATGAACATGTTCTTCCAAACCAACGCAGATACGGTTGGCATCACGAAAAACGGTGCAATCACGAGGATACGAACAATACCTTGTCCCCACATGGGTTGGTCCAACAACAGCGCAAGGACAATCCCCAAACAAATGGTGATCGCCAATACACCGCCCACGATGATCAAGGTGGTATAGACACTTGGCCAGAATGAGCTGCTGGTAACAAAGCGTACGTAGTTTTCAAATCCGACCCAACCAAGGTCGCCACCACGCAATGGTAGGTATTTCTTGAACGAAAAATACAGCGTCATAACAAGCGGGACAAGCATCCATCCCAAAAGCAATATGACAGCGGGTGCCATCATGAAGCGGGCTGCTGATCGTGAATGTTGGGTCGCCATGGATACACGTCCTCTGTTGATGGTCGTGGACCACCTTTAAGTTTTGGGGAGTGAAGAGAAAAGATAGAAAAAGGGTGGCAAGTTGCCCGCCACCCTTAGGCGTTGGATTAACGGTAACCCGCTGCTTCCATCGCGTCGTTTGTGATCGCTTGTGCTTTTGCCAATGCTTCGTCAACTGATTGCTGACCTGCATAGACTGCTGAGAATTCTTGGCTTACGTCTGTCGCAATGCCTGCGAATTCTGGGATCGCTGCGAATTGGATACCAACATATGGGCTTGGCTCAACTGTTGAGTTGTTTGGATCCGCTGACAGGATTGAGTCCAGTGTCATTTTCGCAAATGGTACAGATTGGTAATTTGGGTTTTCGTACAAAGATGTACGCGCACCTGGAGGCACGTTTGCCCAACCTTCGTTTGCCGCTACCAATTCGATGTAGGATGTGGATGTTGCCCACTCGATGAACTGTTTTGCAGCGTCTGTTTTTTGTGTCCCTGCAGGGATGGCCAATGCCCATGCCCACAACCAGTTGGAACGTTTGCCCAAACCGTTGTCAGGTGCAAGTGCGAAACCAACGCTGTCTGCAACTGTTGAATCTTTTGGGTTTGTTACGAAAGACGCCGCAACTGTTGCGTCGATCCACATACCACATTTGCCTTGTTGGAACAGCGATAGGTTTTCGTTGAAGCCGTTAGTCGCGTAACCCGCAGGGCCAGATTCATTCATCATGCCAACGAAGAATTCAAGTGTGTCTTTCCATGGTTTTGTGTCGAACTGTGCGTTCCACTCCATGTCGAACCAACGTGCACCGAATGAGTTTGACATCGCTGTGATGAACGCGCCGCCTTCACCCCAACCTGCTTTACCACGCAAACAGATACCGTTGATTTCGTTTGCACGATCGGTCATTTTTGCAGCTGCTTCACGCACAAACGCCCATGTTGGCGCCTCTGGCATTGTCAAACCCGCTTTTTCCATAAGGTCTGTGCGGTACATGATCATTGAGCTTTCGCCGTAGAATGGCGCTGCGTACAATGTGCCGTCATAGCTTAGACCGCCTGCCATCGCTGGCAGAATGTCTGCCGCGTTATAGTCTGCAGACAGATCGTTCAGTGGAACCAACCAGCCGTTTTTACCCCAGATCGGAGTTTCATACATGCCGATTGTCATGATGTCGAATGCACCACCTTTGGTGGAGATATCGGTTGTGACGCGCTGACGCAGAACGTTTTCTTCCAATGTGACCCACTCAACTGTGTGGCCTGTTTTGGCTGTGAAATCATCTGTTAGACCCTGCATGCGGATCATGTCGCCGTTGTTCACGGTTGCGATTGTCAGAGTGTCAGCACCTGCAACACCTGCAATCATTGCCAGTGCTGTCGCACCGATCAAGGTATTCTTTAGCTTCATTGTGTCCTCCCATAGATACAAAGCATGCGAGGAACCTAGTCGGTTTTCTTTATTCGTGTCAATATATTTTTTTACGCGCGTTAATTATTGGAAAACTCACGCAGAATCTCGCATTATCAAGCGGGCGCGATACAGGGTTTCTTGGCGACTGTTTAATTTTCCACCGCTTTCGATCACTTGAAACAGCGTATTCGCAGAATTTTCCGACACTGATTCATAGTCGTGCGCAGCCGTCGTCAATGACGGGCTGGTAAAGCGCGCAAAAGGATGATCGTCATGAGAGGCCACGCGCAATTCACAATTTGGCCACCGCCCGACCCGCACCCCCTGGTCATAACAAGCCGACAAAAATCCGATTGCCAAACGGTCATTACTGCACAAAACCGTATTGGTCGGAATGCCGCCTTCGGCGAGCAATTTTAATGCGCCCTGCTTGCCGATTTCTTCGAATGCCCACCCTGTGCCTTCGATTTGTATGACATGAGGCGTCTGACCGACACGCTCCATCATCTCAAGATACGCGATACGCCGTTTGTTCGCGTTCGGGTTCGCAGGGTATTTCATTTCATAAAAACAAGGGCTTTCACCCGTTCTGCACAGGTATTCCACCGTCTGGGACACAAAGCTAAAATTGTCAGATCCAATAAACGCCTGCCCCATGCCTTCGATGTTACTGTCAAACAGAACGGTTGGGACATGTTTGCAAAACCGTTCAATCGACGCCTTGTCAGAGGCCCGCCCAAGCGG
>RGAJ01000087.1 GCA_009920225.1 Paracoccaceae bacterium | reverse complement strand
CCTACGACCCCATCATTACGAATGACGTGCTCTACCAGCTGAGCTACACCGGCACTGATCCGTGTTTAATATATGGTTTTGTCCGCTGCAAGAGGGCGCAGTGGGGATCGAAATTTTGTTGGGCTCTTGCGAATTGGGGGCGGGACGATTAACTACGATGCAGAAGGAGACCCCGACATGATGGCAATTTACGGTCCGCTGCGTTTGATATTGGATATCGCCTATTTTATGATGATTGTGCACATCATCATGAGCTGGCTTATCAATTTCCAAGTGTTGAATATTCGCCAACCTTTGGTGGGGCAGATCTGGTACGGCTTGAACCGTTTGTTAGAGCCGATTTATGTACCGATTCGCCGGATATTGCCGAATACGGGTGCATTGGATTTGGCGCCGTTGGTTGCCTTTGTGATCGTCATTTCCTTGCGCGATTATATCCTTCCTACGCTGCTGTTTTAACGCCACATTTGTGTGACGTAGCGCGGTATTCATTGGCCAAGACCGCATTTTGGATGTGGTGGCCCATTGAATGCTTGCGCCTTTGATTGAACGGCGTTACCCAAGTCGCATGAAAATTATTCGCGATTACCATTTCGTCGCGCCCTCGGATCGGGGGGCCAGTGTTGCCATCGGAAATTTCGATGGTGTTCATTTGGGGCATCAGGCCGTCATTGATATCGCCAAACAGGCGGGTCAGGACGCGGAAGTGCCTTTGGGAATTTTGACGTTCCAACCGCACCCCCGTCAATATTTCGCCCCCGATGCGCCAGCGTTTCGGTTGATGAGCCCACAAGCCCGCGCCACGCGGCTTGAACGGTTGGGTGTCGAACGGTTGTACGAGATGAATTTTAACGCAGCCATGGCAGCATTGTCGCCGCGCGATTTTGCGCAACAGGTGATCTGTGACGGGCTGGGATTGGTGCATGTCGTGGTGGGTGCGGATTTTTGTTTTGGCAAGGGGCGCTCTGGCACGGTCGACGATCTTAGGGCCTTTGGTCAAGAGATGGGGTTTGGTGTGACCGTCGCAGATATCTTGTCAAACGAAGTGGGCGAAGTATCTTCGACCGCAATCCGCCAAGCTTTGACAGATGGTCGACCCCGCGATGCGGCGGCGCAGCTTGGGCATTGGCATCGGATCGAGGGTCCCGTGATCGGCGGTGAACAGCGCGGCCGGGAATTGGGATATCCAACGGCCAACATGGCACTGGATGGATTGCATCTTCCAAAATTGGGCGTCTATGCCGTTTTGGTTGAGGTGTTGGATGGCCCATTCGTCGGCTCCTATCATGGCGCTGCCTCGCTTGGGGTGCGGCCCATGTTTGGGGAAAATACCCCGAACCTTGAAACCTTTATCTTTGATTTTTCTGGCGATCTTTATGGCGCGCAGCTGTCGGTCGGGTTGGTTGACTATCTGCGGCCTGAATTAAAGTTTGATAGTCTTGAGGCTTTGATCGACCAAATGGCCGCGGACTGCGATCAGGCGCGCGGTATTTTGGCGGCCTTATGACCCAAGATCCAATCAAGCGCGACGGCCTGCAGCCACGGTTTTGGGAAAAGAAACCGCTGAGCAAAATGTCGAATGCCGAATGGGAAGCATTATGCGACGGATGTGGCAAATGTTGCATGAACAAGATCGAAGACGAAGACACGGGGCGCGTTTATCTGACCCGCGTTGCGTGCCGATTGTTCGACGATACGACCTGTCGATGTGCCCAATATGACATTCGCCATCAGTTCGTTCCCGAATGCATTGTCCTGCGTCCTGACAACATAGATCAGCATGCGTATTGGATGCCACGCACATGTGCCTATCGCCTGTTGTGGCAGGGTAAATCTTTGCCCGCATGGCATCCTTTGTTGTCGGGCGACCCTGAAACGGTCCACGATGCGGGTGTGTCGATGCGTCTTCGCACCGTGCCCGAGTTCGAAGTGGGCGAAGACGATTGGGAAGATCATTTAATTGAGGAGCCAAAATAAATGTTTTTTGCATCTGACAATACAGGCCCCGCGCCTGAACAGGTTTTGACAGCGATTGCCCATGCAAACGTTGGGTATCAATCCGGATATGGCGCCGATGATATCAATGCAAAAGCGATTGAAATGATCCGCACAGTGTTCGAAGCACCTGAGGCGGCGGTATATTTGGTTCCTACGGGGACGGCGGCCAATTCATTGGCCTTGGCGACACTTGCGAACCCGTGGGACACGATCTTTTGCACGCCTGTCGCGCATATCCACGTCGACGAATGCAATGCCCCTGAGTTTTTTTCGGGTGGTGCAAAGCTGACATTGGTTGGAAGTACCGACAAAATGACACCTGCCGATCTGACCGCAGCGATTGAGGCCGAAGGGGATCGTGGCGTGCATGGACCACAACGCGGCCCTATATCGTTGACACAGATTACCGAAGACGGTCGCGTCTATTCTTTGGATGAATTGCGTGCGTTGACCGATATCGCTAAATCTTATGGGCTGTCTGTGCACATGGATGGGGCGCGGTTTGCGAATGCGATTGTCGCGCTGGGGTGTACGCCTGCCGAAATGACGTGGAAGGCAGGCATTGACGCAGTGTCTTTTGGTGGCACCAAAAATGGCCTTTTAGGGGTTGAGGCGGTGATCTTGTTTAATCCCGCCAAGGCGATGGAATTTGAACTGCGGCGCAAACGTGGGGGGCATTTGTTTTCCAAACATCGTTACCTGTCGGCGCAAATGGTCGCCTATCTGACCGATGGTTTGTGGTTGGATTTGGCGACGCGTGCCAATGCCGCGGCGGCGAAATTGGCAGCGGGATTGAACGCGCATCCAAAGGCGCAATTCCTGTATCAACCCGACGGCAATTTGATGTTCGTATCCTTGCCTCGGTCGGTTCACCAACGCGCATTCGCGGCTGGCGCAAAATATTATACTTGGGGTGACGTTGAAACAGGCGATCCCGATGAAATGGTCAAGGCGCGGTTCGTGTGTGATTGGTCAAATGACCCCGCGCTGATCGACAAATTCCTGGATATCATCGCATAGGCGACTGGTTGGATTAATTAGTTATTGATTATAACTATATACTGACGTATTCTTCCCAAGAATGACTGTCTTGGGAAGTTTATGTTATGTCTGAGCCAATTTTGAAAATCGAACGCGATGAAGATATCGCGATCTTGACCATGAACCGCCCTGACAAGCGTAATGCGATGTGTGACGCATTGCTTGAGGCGATTGATGCCTTTTTCTCGGATGTACCAAATGATGTAAAAGCAGTGGTTTTGACGGGTACTGAGGGGCATTTTTGTTCGGGCTTGGATCTGTCGGAATTGGTGTTTCGCAATGCCGAAAACACCATGCGCCATTCGCGCAATTGGCACAAGGTGATGGACAAAATCCAATACGGCGGCATTCCGGTTGTGTCGGCAATGTTTGGCGCGGTCATCGGTGGCGGTTTGGAATTGGCGACGGCCACACATGTGCGCATCGCCGAACCATCAACCATTTTCCAATTACCCGAAGGACGTCGCGGCATATTCGTCGGCGGTGGGGCATCGGTGCGGGTTGGCCGCATTCTGGGCGCAGATCGCATGATCGAAATGATGCTTTCAGGGCGCAAGTATGATGCGTCCCGTGGCGAAGCGCTGGGCCTTGCACATTATGCGGTTGGCGACGGCGAAGCGCTGCCGATGGCGATAGATATGGCGCATAAAATCGCGAAAAACGCGCCTTTGTCGAATTATATCATGATCCAGGCCCTGTCGCGGATCGAAGACATGGCAAAGCAAGATGGGTTATTCACCGAAAGCCTGTGTGCCGCGCTTACTCAAACCAGCCCTGATGCAATAGAAGGGCTACAAGCGTTTTTGCAAAAACGCGATCCTAAATTCAGTTAGGGGGTATCTGATGTCGTTACATTACGCCCCCCATCGCACCACCGTTGAACGTGGTAGCAAGGGTGATCTGATCTATCGTTCCACTGCGCCTTTGGGCGACGTCGCCAAAACGACGGGTGAATGGCTTTACAGATGGGCGGCTGAGCGTCCACATCACACCTTTATCGCGGAACGCAGTGGCGCAGATTGGCGGCGTGTGTCGTATGCTGAGACATTGGAAATGGTGCGCGCGATTGGCGCGTCCCTATTGGCGCGTGGGATGACGGTGGACACCCCGATCTTGGTCATTTCTGGCAACAGTGTGGATCATGCGCTGTTGACCTTGGCCGCGCAATACGTGGGTGTGCCGACGGTGCCGTTGGCCGAACAATATGCGCTGATCCCCCAAGCGCGGTCGCGGATGATGGATGCGGCGGCCATGGTAAAGCCCGCGATGGTATATGCCCAAAATACCGCGCGATATGGTGATGCCTTGGCGATGTTCCCAGATGTGGAATGCGTCGTGTCCGAAGGGGCGGGATACACCACAATTGCGGATCTGGCCAAAGGGTCAGATGCGGATGTGGATGCGGCCTTTGCCAAGGTCGGTCCAGACAGTGTTGTGAAAATTTTGCTGACCTCTGGATCAACATCTCCACCAAAGGCGGTGCCAACCACGCATAAAATGATGTGCACCAATCAAACACAATTGGCGCAATCGCTTCCGTTTTTAACGGATCGCCCCCCTGTTGTCGTGGATTGGTTGCCATGGAACCACGTGTTCGGTGGGTCGCATAACTTTAACGCGATTTTGGCAAACGGCGGATCATTCTATATTGATGATGGCAAACCAACCCCCGCCTTGATCGGGCGCACGGTGGAAAACCTGAAACTGCAATGTGGGACGTTGGCGTTTAATGTGCCTGTTGGATTTTCTCTGCTGCTGCAGGCATTCGACCGAGATGCTGATCTGGCCAAGGCCTATTTCCAAGATTTGGATATGATCTTTTACGCCGGTGCATCGCTGCCCCAAGATTTGTGGGAGGGGTTCGAAAACTATGCCCTGAAATATCGCGGTTCATTGCCATTGATGACCTCGTCCTGGGGGTTGACCGAAACAGCGCCAGCCTGCTTGATCCAACAAGAACCCATTCGAAAATCCGGCATCATTGGCGTGCCGATGGCAGGTGTTGAGATTAAGCTGGTCCCAAATGGCGACGATCGATACGAAACCCGTGTCAAAGGGCCAAATGTGATGACGGGGTACCTGAATAACCCTGAAAAAACCGCCGAGGCGTTTGATGAAGACGGGTATTTCATCACGGGTGATGCGATGACCTTTGTCGATCCAGACGATTACGACAAAGGGCTCCGGTTCGATGGTCGCATTTCCGAGGAATTCAAGTTGCTGACAGGCACATGGGTGCGCGCGGGGGCGCTTCGTATGGATGTGTTGGCCGGTGTTGTACCTTTGGCCACAGATGTTGTCATCACGGGTTCGGATCGGGCCGATATTGGGGTGATGGTCTTTCCACATCCTGAGCACCTAATCGCTTTGGGGTATTCTGGGAACGATGATCATGGCTTGATCGTCGATGCCGCGATCATGGATGCGTTCGCGGCAAAGTTGGCCAATATGCAACGCGATGGCGGGTCAAGTTCGACGCGCATCGCGCGCGCCGTGATCCTATCCGAACCTGCGTCAATGCCCGAAGGCGAAATGACAGCCAAAGGCAACTTGAATTTTCGTAAAATACAAACCCGCCGCGCGGATATCTTGGACCGTTTGTACCAAGGTGGCGAAGGCGTCATAACATTGGGAAAATAAGATGATAGACCTTGAGAAAATCCGCGCGATTGACTTTCATACACATGCCGAAGAACCCTGTGGATGCCACGCGGATGACGGATATGACGATCTGCAATCGACGATGGCGAAATATTTTGGTGCGCCATGGTCTCATCCCCCGACGATCCCCGAAACAGCGGCGCATTACCGTGAACAAAACATTGCGGCTGTAATCTTTCCCGTCGATGCCGAGCGTGAAACAGGTTATCGTCGGTACAAGAACGAAGAGGTTGCAGAACTGGCCGCTGAACATTCCGATGTATTGATCCCGTTTGCCTCGATTGATCCGCACAAGGGCAAAATGGGCGCCCGTGAAGCGCGTCGATTGATCAATGATTTCGGGATCAAAGGGTTCAAATTTCATCCCACCATGCAAGGATTTTATCCAAATGACCGCATGGCCTATGAGCTTTATGAAGCGATTGAGGAAGGGGGCGGAATTGCGCTTTTCCATACTGGTCAAACAGGTGTCGGATCAGGCATGCGCGGTGGCAATGGCATGCGTCTGAAATATTCCAACCCAATGTATATGGATGATGTGGCGGTTGATTTCCCAGACATGAAAATTGTCTTGGCACACCCAAGTTTTCCATGGCAAGAAGAGGCGCTGTCCGTCGCGCAGCACAAGCCAAATGTGTATATCGACCTGTCAGGGTGGTCGCCCAAATACTTCCCCGAAATTTTGGTAAAATATTGCAATTCGATCCTGCGTAAGAAGGTTTTGTTCGGGTCTGATTGGCCGATGATTACGCCGGAACGGTGGCTGTCTGATTTTGAAAAGATCAACATCAAAGACGACCTGCGCCCCGACATCATAAAAGGAAATGCGGCCCGCTTGCTTGGTCTTGTCTGATGGAATTTCGTGCGCCGCTGGAGGACATTTTATTCACGCTTTCTGCGCTGGGCGCAGATCGTTTGGATCATTATGATGCGGATCTGACGCGTGAAATTGGCGAACACTTTGGTCGTTTTGCAACGGATGTTTTGGCGCCGATCAATGCAATAGGCGATACGCAGGGGTGTCGTTTGGAAAATGGCCGTGTGCGTATGCCCCAAGGGTTCAAGGAGGCCTTTGATCAATTGGCTGCGGACGGTTGGCAGGGCTTGACCGCACCCGAAGATTTTGGCGGGCAGGGACAGTCGCACATCATGTTGGGTGTGACATCGGAAATATTTTCGGGCGCAAACCATGCCCTGCAAATGGTCACCGGCCTTGTTCCCGGGGCCATTCGGACGCTTTTGACTTTTGGGACCGAGGATCAAAAATCCGCCTATATTCCAAAATTGATCGACGGAACCATGATCGCGACCATGTGCCTGACCGAACCAAATGCTGGGTCAGATCTGGCGCGCATTCGAACGCGTGCGGTCCCGTCGGGTGGCGCGTGGAAAATTACGGGCGAGAAGATCTTTATCTCAGGTGGGGATCAGGATTTAACCGACGATATTTTTCACCTTGTCCTTGCGCGGACAAGTGATGATGGGCTGAAAGGGCTGTCATTGTTTATTGTGACGGGACG
>RGAJ01000086.1 GCA_009920225.1 Paracoccaceae bacterium | reverse complement strand
TCTGATCTTGCTGGGCAAGATGGAAAACCGCGTGCGATTGGTTGGCCCACCCACGCTTATCCCTTCTGGTATCGATCAATTGGGGGTCGAGGTCTATCATGACATGCGCGAAGGGCTGCGCGATGTCGATGTGGTTATGATGCTGCGCCTTCAAAAGGAACGTATGGATGGCGGCTTTATCCCATCGGAACGTGAATATTACCATCGCTTTGGTTTAGACGCGGAAAAGTTATCCGTTGCCAAACATGATGCAATTGTGATGCACCCGGGCCCAATGAACCGTGGCGTTGAAATTGATGGCGACATTGCCGATGATATCAACCGATCTGTTATCCAGGAACAGGTTGAAATGGGTGTCGCGGTCCGCATGGCGGCGATGGATCTTCTGGCGCGCAACATGCGTATGGCCCAGAAAGAGGTGACAGCATGACCCTACTTTTCAAAAATGCGCAAATCATTGACCCCGAGGCCGGCACCGTAACGCAAGGCGATGTGATGGTTCGCGATGGAACGATTGTCGAACCTGCCACCACAGCAGACACCGTAATCGACTGTGACGGTAAATATCTTGCACCCGGTTTGATCGATATCGGCGTCAAAGTTGCCGAACCAGGCGAGCGTCACAAAGAAAGCTATAAATCCGCAGGCGCCGCCTCCGCGGCGGGTGGTGTGACAACCATGGTAACGCGCCCCGATACGACGCCCCCGATTGATACACCAGAAGCGTTGGAATTCATTCGCCGTCGCGCCGCCGAAGCCGCCCCCATCAACGTGCTGCATATGGCTGCATTGACCAAGGCGCGCGCAGGTCTCGAAATGACTGAAATCGGGTTTTTGATGGACGCAGGCGCGGTCGCATTTTCAGATGGCGATCACGTCATCCAAAACACAAAAATCCTGTCGCGGGCGCTGACCTATGCCAAGTCGCTCGGCGCGCTGTGCATTTTGCATCCTCAAGAACCGATTTTATCGCATGGGGCGGCGGTGACATCCGGGAAATTCGCCACTTTGCGCGGATTGCCGGCAGTGTCACCCATGGCAGAACGCATGGGATTAGACCGCGACATCGCCATGATTGAAATGACGGGCGCACGCGTGCATTTCGATCAGATCACCACCGATCGCGCGCTTCCCGCGCTGGAACGGGCCAAGCGAAACGGGCTCGATGTGACGGCGGGCACGTCAATTCATCATTTGACCTTGAACGAATTTGATGTCGCGGATTATCGCAGCTTTTTCAAAATCAAACCCCCGCTGCGATCCGAAGATGACCGCATTGCAACGATTAACGCGGTGGCAACGGGCCTGATCGACATCATCAGTTCGATGCATACCCCCCAAGACGAAGAAAGCAAACGCCTGCCCTTTGAAGAGGCTGCCGCCGGCGCCGTCGCATTGGAAACCCTGTTACCTGCGGCGCTGCGGCTATATCATGGCGGGTACATGGATTTGCCAACCTTGTTCCGTGCCATGACGTTGAACCCAGCCAAGCGATTGGGGTTGGCCTCGGGCCGAATTTCTGTGGGTGCGCCTGCGGATTTGATCGTTTTTGATGCTGACACGCCGTTTGTTCTGGACCGGAAAGATTTGAAATCAAAGTCCAAAAACACCCCATTTGATGGTCAACGCATGCAAGGCAAGGTTTTGAAGACCTTTGTCGCAGGACAAGAGGTATTTTCAGCATGACCCTATTTCCCGAAATGACATCTGGGATTTCCACCTTGGGCCTCTGGGCCGCTATTGGATATCTGTTGGGGTCGATCCCATTTGGCCTGCTCATTGCGCAGGTGATGGGTCTTGGCAATCTGCGCAACATCGGGTCGGGCAACATTGGCGCGACAAACGTGTTGCGCACAGGCAATAAACTTGCGGCCTTTCTAACCTTGGTTCTGGATGGCGGAAAAGGGGCTGTGGCCGTTTTGATCGCACGCCAGTTTGCAGATGCAGATGCGGTGCAAATCGCAGCATTTGCAGCGTTTTTGGGGCATTGCTTTCCTGTTTGGCTCAAATTCAAGGGGGGCAAAGGCGTGGCAACATTCTTGGGTGTGATGCTTGCCCTCTTTTGGCCGATTGGCATTGCCGCCTGTGCAACTTGGCTCGTGACTGCGGTTGTGATGCGCATTTCGTCATTGTCTGCATTGGTCGCCGCGGCATCTAGCATTTTGTGGTGCCTGATGTTCGGTGTCACGACATATGTTTTGCTATGCCTTGGATTGATCGTGTTGATCTATTACCGCCATGCAGCAAATATTGGGCGTCTCTTGGCTGGAACAGAACCCAAGATTGGCAAAAAATAATCATTCAACTTTGTTTGATATCTCAATCAACGCCCCGTCAGGATCGCGCACATAAATCGACAGGATCGCAAACCGCGCGCCTGTGCGCTGTACAGGTCCTTCGATGATGTCCACGCCGTGATATGCAAGATGCCCGATCCACGTATCGATTGGGGTATCAGACAAGAAACACAAATCAGCACTGCCCGTCTTTGGGTGTGCCGCATGCGGTTTGAATTCATGACCCGCCAAATGCAAATTGATCTTTTGATGACCAAATTGCAGTGATGATCGCGTTGACCCGTCAGCCACGACAAACGGGACATGTGTCATTCCCAAAACATCACAATAAAACCTGACCGCTTGGTCAATATCCGTCACGGTCAATACCAAGTGATCCAAAGATGACAGCATGGGGGTCATTGGTTTACTCCTTTATACTCAGTCAAGTTATGATGGCAGACGGCACAAAACGACACTGCTATTTTGCAAAATTGGGGACGAAGTCTTGGGGAATGGTATCAACCCCATCGATGATATAATCGGCCAAAACCTGCGCCATTTTCGGGGCCATCGCCAACCCGATTTTGAAACCGCCGTTTGCAATATAGGCACCTGTTTCGATTGGGTGGTGTCCCAAGATCGGGGCCCGTGTATGCGACCTTGGGCGTTGATTGGCCCAGCGCGTCAGAACGGACGCCCCCCGCAATGCGGGAACAACATCACAAGCCCGCTGTAGCAGGTCATCCAACAATTCATCGGTGGTGGCTGGATCGTCAAAATACCGCTCAGTCGTGGACCCAACGGCAGTGGTGCCGTTTTCATGCGGAATTATATGTATATTATCACTGTAAAGCTGCGGCGTGGCCCCAAGGTTGATATACAAAATTGCGCCTTGGCCCTTTTCCCCTGCGCCATAAAACTGACCAAATGCTTGTGAAATACGCGCCAAATCATGAACCCCTGTCGCCCAAATCACGGTGCCTTTATGATCGCCTTCGGTGTAAATTAAACAGCCTTTGATTTGCAGCGCACGGACCAAAGATGCCACGGCAGCGGCGGGATTGATCCGCGCACTGAGCGTATCATAAACCCATTGCCCCGTGGGGGATGCGGGCACCCAATCGGGAACCTGATCAACGACAGTCCACTGTGCATAAGATCCCCAATGGATCTGCGCCCCCGCTTCGCGTTCATGGGCAAGCGCGATCCCGCGCTCATTTTGCAACGGCTGCAATCGCCCGACCCTGCCGTATCCCGAGGACAGGCCCGAGACGGCATCAATTTCTGGCCATAGGGCTTCGCACAATTGTAAACTTTCAAATTGGAACTGCTTCTTCGGGCCCCATTTTTCGGGCATATGCGGGGCGAGTGCGCCCACAATTCCGCCACTTGCACCTGCGCCCGCCCCATAGGGGTCAATGACCTGAACACGAAATCCACGTTGGATCAATGTCCATGCCATCATCAAACCGATGATCCCTGCGCCACGTACTGTAAAGTCGACCATTGCCAAGCCCTAACCAAGTGATAATGTGTCCTAATTGCCAAGGCCGTGTAACGCAAGGTTTCCAATGCACTTACCCCAACCCGATCTGGAATGGCGCGATGACAAAATCCCCGTGTCATTGCAATTCGATGATCCTTATTTTTCGCTCGACAATGGATTGCATGAAACGCGCCATGTGTTTTTGGCGGGAAACGGGTTGCCGGATCGGTTCAGTGATGGGTTTCATATTGCCGAGTTGGGGTTTGGGACGGGTTTGAACCTTCTTACCACACTGCTGGAATGGCGACGCACAAAACAAAACGGGACTTTGCGTTTCACCTCATTTGAGGCCTATCCCATGAGCCCCGCAGACATGGTGCTTGCCCAATCTGCCTTTCCAGAAATCACCGCAATAGCCGCAGAATTCGCGCCGCTGTGGCCAGAGTTATGGCAAACCGGCAGGCTTGAAACACCCGAACTTTTCCTGTCCGTTGTCGTCGGGGATGCGCGACAGACGTTGCCGAATTCGGACCTTGAGGCCGATTGTTGGTTTTTGGATGGCTTTTCGCCTGCGAAGAACCCAGAACTTTGGGATGCAGATCTGATGCAAGCAGTTGCAGATCACACAAACCCTTTGGGCACATTTGCCACCTATACCGCCGCGGGATTTGTGCGCCGCAATTTAGAAGCGGCAGGTTTTTCAGTTGAACGCAGTGCAGGATACGGTCGTAAACGACATATGACCATCGGCACCAAAAAGGACGCATAGAATGCAAAATAACACCCGCGCAGGTATTTGGTTGATGATTGCGACAGCCCTGATCTTTGCCGCCCAAGACGGTCTATCGCGATATTTGGCCGATCAATACAATGTCTATGTGGTTGTTATGATCCGCTATTGGTTTTTTGCCGCCTTTGTCATTGCAATTTCGGCGAGCAAACGCGGCGGGCTGCGCGCGGTTATCAAAACCACCCAACCCCTGTTGCAAACCCTTCGGGGCGCGTTGCTGGCCGCCGAAATCTGTGTGATGGTGACCGCGTTCACAATCCTTGGATTGGTGGAAAGCCATGCGGTGTTCGCCTGCTATCCTCTGTTAGTGGCGGCCCTCTCTGGCCCCGTCTTGGGCGAAAAAGTCGGATGGCGACGCTGGACCGCCATCGCAATCGGATTTTTTGGGGTGCTGATTATTTTGGAACCTGGGGTCAAGGTCTTCACACCCGCAGCGATCATCCCATTGGTGTCGGCATTCATGTTTGCCTTGTATGGTTTGCTCACGCGATACGCCGCGCGCAAAGATACCGCTGCAACATCGTTCTTTTGGACGGGGGTGACAGGTGCGGTCATCATGACAGCCGTTGGCATTCCCAATTGGGAACCCATGACGCAAAGCGATGGCATCTTGATGGCCATTCTGTGTGTTACAGGGGCATTGGGGCATTTCACCTTGATCAAATGCTATGAAGTCGCCGAGGCAAGCGCGGTTCAACCCTTTGCCTATCTACAGCTGGTTTTCGCATCCGCCATCGGCTTGACCCTGTTCAGCGAAGTGATGGAGCCGAACGTCATGATCGGCGCCACCATTGTTGTGCTTGCGGGTCTATTTACTCTCTGGCGGGAACGGCAAAAGGCTTGATCCTTGCAACATCTTGCTAAACGGTTGCGGCAGGGGGTCCTTGCCCAACCGCGCCCGATAAATAGGAATGCTTTCGGTGACGCGCATGACATAGTTTCGTGTTTCTTCAAATGGGATTAATTCGACCCAGTCGATGATATCCACATTTGATTTACGCGGGTCGCCCAAACGCTCCATCCATCGTTCGGCCCGCGACGGGCCGGCATTGTAGGCAATTGCCATAAGAACAGGATTGCCGCCAAATCGGTCGCCCAATTCAGCAAGGTATGTGTTGCCGAGATTGACGTTATACTGCCAATCGGACGTCATCTTATCCTCTTGAAATGGCACGCCTAGATTTGCCGCCATTTCGGCACCTGTCTTTGGCATAACTTGCATCAATCCCATCGCGCCGACGGGGGAAACAACCCATTGGTCAAATTCGCTTTCCCGTCGTGCAATCGACAGGGACAATTCAATCGGCACGCGCGATGGCATTCCGATCATGGCATGCAGCGCGTAATAGGGACGCGGAAAATTGCGCCCATAATTCGCCGCACGTTTTCCGACCATGACCAAAACATGGGAACGCTGTGCCTCTTCCAAAAAATCAGTGAGTTGAAGGATTTCTTGGTCATCAAGTGTTTCGGCCAAATGGGTGAGAAACCGTTCACCCAATGACAACTGATCCGATGACAGCAACAAAATTGCTGCCTTGAACACCGATGACGTTGTAAACTCTGCCAATCGCCAATCGGGTAGGTCAGACCAATCAAAAAACTCTTGCCCGAACATGCGCCCAACTTTTTCTGCCGAAAGAATTCCGTAATAGCTGGTTTGATGTTCCGCACCCTTATTATACGCCTCGGTGGCCTTGGCAGGTTGGCCCGCCTGTTCATGTGCGCGTCCCAACCAATAATATCCCCGCCCCAATGAAATCGGCGTCGCAACCGAGGTTAAAAACCGTTCAAAATGTTTGATCGCGGTTTTGGGATCATTTCGAAAGGTCATGGCGATATATCCCGCCATCCATTCAAGGACGGCGAAATCATCGCCCTCGGTCAAATGATGTTGGGCAGCGATTTCATAGGCGTTTTTCCCTTGCCCATCATACAGCATGTCGCGCACGATGCGTTCGCGCTGTGACGCCCATGCCTGTGGACGCCCCAGCCCCACAGCAGATTTCGATCGCTGCTGGAGCAATTCGATACCACTGTCACGATACCCCGATGCCAACCGCCATTCAAAACGCGCATGCGCCAGAACAGGGTGGTCGCGCAGTTTTGCGGGGACCAAATCAATCAGCGCATTTACATCCTCTTCTTTTTTGCGCAAGGCGATGCGCGCGGTTGCAAGCGCCTGCAACCCATCCGACACCAAGGGCGACATTGCGCGCGCGGCAGCATGCGCATCTTCCCACAATAGGTTGATCAATCGGGTTTCATGATAGTCTTTGAGGGCTGCGCCAAATTCACGCACAAACGCGTCTTGGGTGTCTTGGTCCATTTGATGGCTGACCCAAGAATTTTGAATGGCAAGCGTCGCTTTGGACGTTTCGCCCGCCTTTTTCAACGCGCGCGCGTAGATCAATGAACCTTTGGCGGTCTGTGGCACGTCATCGCCGAAAAAGGATAAAATCTGTGCTTGGCTCGCGCCATCAAAAATCGTTTCGGATTGCTTGCGCAGATATGGCAATCCCGGCCAGTCCGGATTGCGTTTCAAAAAATCCAGCACTTCGGCAGGTGTTCCATCGCCTGCGCGCAACTTGGTCCACAAAACCACATCCAATGCGGCTTGGCCGTCTTTGATCGCGACACTCTCTGCAGCAGCCCAATTTTTGGACTTCATGTGCGTGAACGCACTGGCCAAAGGGCGTGGGTCATTTTGGGCCATCACAGAGGTGGCAGAAAGACAAAGAATTGTAAT
>RGAJ01000085.1 GCA_009920225.1 Paracoccaceae bacterium | reverse complement strand
CGTCATCGTACGACCGCAACCGCCAAAGTTGGGATCAATCGGGGCCAAATAACTGTCTTTCTTGTGGCGATACCGCCCGCCTGCGTTGGCTTGCCAAATCTCAACCAAAGTATTGGGAACAGGACGGCCGTTTTCGTCCAAGACCCGCCCATGCACGATGATGCGTTCACCGACAGGATCCCCATCTTTGGCAAAGTTTTTAATGAGGTCATGATCCAATGGACCTAAATCATTGTGCCCAAAACGCGGACCTGTGATTTCGGAAATGGTGTTTTCCATCGAAATCAACGCCTGTTTTGGGGACCGAGGCACCGATGTTTTGTAATTCTGCGCAAAGGCCGGCGGATGGATCAGCCGATCCCGTTGGTAATATTCAGCCAAGGGACGTGTATCAGATGTCATAGGTCAATCCCCATCTCTTTGTAGGTTTCTTTTGCAATTTTAAACGCATGATTGGCCCGAGGGACACCCGCATAAATCGCGACATGCATAAACGCCTCGCGGATATCTTGGGGCGTTGCACCGGTGTTTGCCGTGGCGCGGATGTGCATCGCGATTTCGCCGTCATTGCCCAATCCTGCCAACAACGCAAGCGTCACGATAGAGCGTTCGCGCAGGGTCAGGCCGTCGCTTTTCCAAACTGTACCCCACGCACCTTCGGTGATCATATCTTGGAAGGGGGCGTCAAAATCGGACTTATTTGCGTTGGCCCGATCAACATGAGCATCGCCCAAAACCTTGCGTCGGACCGCCATGCCGTCATCATATCGTTGGTTCATAGATCACCTTTCGCTTTGCGCCCTTTATACATGCCCCTTTGGTTTTGAATATTGTTTATTTCTGCAATTTACATTACCATCTGGTTATGAGTTGGGAAAATGCCTTACGTCTTCGTCATATTCGCTGTTTTCTGGAAGTCGCCCGCGTCGAAAGCGTGTCGGTCGCGGCCGCGCAGTTGAATATCACGCAGCCCGCAGTGTCAAAGACGTTGAAAGAGCTTGAAACTTTGTTGGGAACACGTCTGTTTGATCGGGTCGGGCGCGAGCTGCGCCTGAATGAACAGGGCCGCATTTTTCAAAGCCATGCGGCCTCATCGCTGACCGAATTGTCCCGCGCCCATGATCGATTGCAACACAACACACCTGACACGATCCCCTTGGCGATTGGCGTTTTGCCCACCGCCGCGACCGAATTGGTGCCCTTGGCCGCGCTGGAATTTGCGCGCGATATGCCCAATGCACGGCTGAATGTGCGCACGGGGCCGAATTGGTTGCTGTATAACCAAATGCGCGATGGCCAATTGGATTTGGTCGTGGGTCGCATGCCAGAAGCGGGTGTTTTGACGGGGCTGAGCTTTGAACAGCTGTATTCCGAAGACGTGGTTTTGGTCACCCGCCCCGACCATCCGTTGTTAACATCCATCCGCCGTGATCGGGATCTTACACGCTTTCCCCTGATCTTGCCCCCCAAAGGCGCCGTCATTCGCAGCACGGTTGAGCGGTATTTAACCTCTATCGGCTTGCGGGATGCACAGGGCGTGTTTGAAACCGTCGCTTTGCCCTTTGGGCGCAAGGTTGTGCAATCGTCCGACATGGTGTGGTTCATTTCGCGTGGCGTCGTGCAAGAGGAAATTTCCCGCGGCACCTTGGCAGCAATCAATTTGGGATCTGCCTTGTTGGCGGGGCCTGTCGGTGTCTTTTTACCGCAAAACGCAAAACCCAATCCTGCCCGATCCACCTTGGTCGAACACCTGCGCCGCGTGGCGCGCAAGATTTCACAACGCGCTTAGCATGGCTTGCCGTGGGTGAAGCACCGTGGTTTAGTACCCTCACGTCCCACCAAATGAGGCCAGATATGAACAGACCCGCAACGCCCAAACTGATCCATGTCACCGATCTTGAGGTCGAATTGGCCGCCCCCATCGAAATGGGCACAGGGCGCGGCGGGGTCCGGCGCATTATCCCGATCATCGGCGGACGCGCCTTGGGCCCAAAGATCACAGGGCGTATTTTGAACCTTGGGGCAGATTGGCAAACCGTGTTTGATGGCGGCTTGGCCGAATTGGACACCCGTTACGGGATTGAAACCGACGATGGCGCAACGATTGAAATCATCAACTATGGCTTTCGACATGGTCCCGCCGACGTGATGCGTGATTTGGGTGCGGGCAAAGACGTGCCGCCCGATGCCTATTACATGCGCACCCAAGCACGATTGGAAACAGGCGATCCCAGATATGATTGGATCAATCGCACTTTGTTCATCGGATCAGGCGCACGTTTCCCAAGCCAAGTCATGATGTCCCTGTACGCCATCGAATAATGAGTGGACAAAATAGTTATTTTGCATAACCATGTCGAAAATTCGTCGATCTCGAAGGGAGACCAATGCATATGAAATGGGTGGAACGCCTTGCACGGTTTATGGCCATCTTGGGTGGTGCCGTTTTGATCGCGCTGATCATCATTGTCACCATAAGCGTGATTGGTCGCGGATTGAACACCTTCGGCCACTCGGCCTTTATAACCAATTGGTCACAAGCGGCGTCTGATGCCTTCTTGGCCACAGGGGTTGGGCCGATCTTGGGGGATTTTGAACTGGTTGAAATGGGTGTGGCCTTTGCGGTTTTTGCCTTTTTGCCAGTGTGTCAGTATTTCGGAATGCATGCCACGGTGGATGTATTCACCACGATGTTGGGCCCATGTGCCAATCGGTGGATCGCCGCCGTTTGGGAAATCGCGTTGACAGCTATCATCATTTTGATCACCGCACGTTTGTTCGCAGGGCTGCAGAATAAATACGCCTATGGCGAAACCACCTTTTTGCTACAAATGCCGGTCTGGTGGTCCTATGCCGCAAGCTTTGCCGCCGCGGTTGTGGCATCCATTGTTGCACTCTATTGCGCGATCATGCGCTTGGCCGAGGCCATTACAGGCGCGACCTATCTTCCAACACCGATGGGAGCAGACCATTGAGCATGCTTGAACTGGGATATTATTCCTTTCCGATCCTATTACTGATGATCTTTTTGCGTGCGCCGATTGGCTTGGCCATGATGCTCTGCGGAATTGGCGGGCTGTATCTGGCCATGGGCAGTCCGATGATGTTCTTGGGCAAGTTGAAAAACGAAACCTATACCACGTTTTCCAGCTATTCTTTGACGATCATCCCGATGTTTTTGTTGATGGGACAATTCGCAACGCTGTCGGGCATGTCACAAGCCTTGTTCAAAGCCGCCGAAAGCTGGCTTGGCCATCGGCGCGGGGGTGTTGCCATGGCCGCTGTGGGGGCATGCGCGGGGTTTGGCGCGATTTGTGGATCATCCCTTGCCACCGCCGCCACCATGAGCCGCGTCGCCCTGCCCGAACTGCGTCGTTACGGATACGCGGGCGGCTTTTCCACCGCGACTTTGGCGGCGGGGGGAACATTGGGGATTTTGATCCCGCCCTCGGTGATCTTGGTGATCTATGCGATCTTGACCGAACAAAATATCGCCAAGCTGTTTCTTGCGGCCTTTATTCCCGGTATTCTTGCCGCGATTGGGTATATGATCACGATTTCAATCTATGTGCGCGTGCACCCAAATGCCGCTGGGACGCGCGATGCGGTGCCCTATTCCGAACGGTTCAAAGCTTTGGCCGACGTGTGGCCCGTGTTGATCGTTTTTGGCGTCGTTGTGGGCGGTATTTATCTGGGTTGGTTCACCCCCACCGAAGGTGCCGCAATCGGTGCGGCAGGTACGGGGATCATCGCCTATCTGTCAGGCAATCTGACATGGGCCGTGTTTCGCGAAAGCATCATTTCAACCGCACAATCTACAGCAATGATTTTCTTCATCGTGTTGGGTGCGGGGTTTTACAACAGCTTTCTGGCACTGTCCCAAGTTCCCCAAGAGCTGTCAAATTGGGTGGTCAGCCAAGGCTTCAGCCCGTGGACCGTTTTGACCATGGTATTGGTGTTCTACCTGATCTTTGGATGTTTGATGGACAGCATGTCGATGATTTTGCTGACGATCCCGATCTTTTTCCCTGTCATCGCGGTTTTGGATTTTGGCATGTCCGCAGAACATGTCGCGATTTGGTTCGGGATTTTGGTTTTGATTGTGGTCGAAGTGGGCCTGATCACGCCCCCCGTTGGTATGAACCTGTTCATCATCAACGCGATGGACCGCAAAACGCCAATGACAGCCACCTATCGCGCGGTTTTATGGTTTGTCACATCCGATATTTTGCGTATCATTTTATTGGTACTTTTCCCATCCATCACGCTGTTTTTATTAGGGGACTAAGGCCCATACTGGCCAACACACGACATGACGACACAGATGAAACCACCCCTTGACGCCGAACTGCGATCCTTTGTCGGGTATCGCTTGAAACGGGCGATGAACGTTTTTTCATCGGATTTGGCGATCACACTGCGGCCCTTTGATCTGCGGATGATCACCTTTTCGACGCTGTCGTCGGTCGTGTCGAACCCCGGAATTCGGCAAAGCCAATTGGCGGAAACTCTGGCGGTTGAGCGGCCAAATTTGGTGTCTATTGTGGATGAATTGGCCAATCGCGATTTGATTGAACGAAAACGCGATGACGCAGATCGCCGTGCCTTTGGTCTGTTTGCGACCGAGGCAGGAACAGCCTTGTTTCAGGATGCAACCCGCGCCGTGATGCAGCATGAGACCCAGATTTTATCCGCGCTTTCCGAACAAGACATCGAGACCTTGACCGCGCTTTTGGCGCGGATTGAACAGGCGAAATAAGGATCCGCAATGGCCTATCCCCCCCATTCCATCTTGGCCACCACCACCAAGGACGGCGGCACCTTGATCACCTCGCAACTTGGCTTGGGGCCCGTGGCAACAACCACAGGCGACTGGGTGGATACGTGGGCGGAAAAACGGCCTGACCACATCTTTTTGGCGGAACGATCAGGGGCAGGTTCTGGGCTTGGGTCTGACCAAGGGCGACACGATTGTGTGTCTGTCGGGGCCAAGCGTCAATCACGGCATTCTCACCCTTGCGGCACAATATGTCGGGCTGGTGACCGTGCCCTTGGCAGAGCAATATTCATTGATCCCACAGGCGCGCGAAAAATTGCGCTATGCGGTTGCCAAAGTGGCGCCCAAATTGATCTATGCCGAAGATGGCGCGCAATTTGGCGATGCCCTGTCTGATGCGTGCGCGGCGGCCCTCCCAAAGCTTGTGTCGAAAAACGCGACCACAGGGCATCTGACATTTGATACCTTGGTCAAAGGGGACACATCCATCGACGTGTTCACCGCACATGCACAGATTGGTGCGGACGATCTGGCGAAAATTCTGTTTACGTCGGGGTCCACATCAAACCCCAAAGGCGTTCCGCAAACCCATCACATGATGTGCGTGAACCAAGCGCAATATCTGGCGTGCCTGCCCTTTTTGGCGGACCGTCCGCCTGTAATCGTGGATTGGTTGCCGTGGAACCATGTCTTTGCGGGCAGTTCAGATTTCAACATGGTCCTGTCTAATGGTGGGTCGCTTTATCTGGACGATGGCAAGCCTGTGAAAGGATTGTTTGATCGCACCTTGGAAAACCTGTCGATGGTGTCAGGCACATTGGCGCTGAACGTGCCGGTGGCCTATGCCCTGTTGGTCGAGGCCTGCCGCAAGGATGACACCCTAAAGCGCAAGGTTTTTGCCGATCTAGATATGATTTTCTATGCCGGTGCGTCTTTGCCCACCGATGTTTGGAACGCATTGGAAACCATGGCATCAGAGGTTGGGACAAAGCGACCCATGATGACATCAAGCTGGGGCATGACCGAAACCGCGCCGATGGCGGTGATCCACCACCAAGGCGGAGCAAAGAACGGAATGATTGGCGTCCCCGCCCCGCAGGTTCAGATGAAATTGATTCCCAACGACGGCGCGCGATATGAACTGCGCGTCAAAGGGCCCAATGTCATCACCGCCTATTTTGACGAACCCGACAAGAATAAAACCGCCTTTGACAGCGACGGATATCTGATCACCGAAGACGCTGTGCGCTTTGCCGATCCGGATGATCTGTCCCAAGGCGTGGTCTTTGATGGCCGCATCAGCGAAGATTTCAAATTGCTGACCGGTACATGGGTGCAGGCGGGAATGTTGCGGATGGATATCCTAAAAACGCTTGGCCCCTTGGTCCAAGACATTGTCATCACCGGTGCCGATCGTATGGATCTGGGGCTGTTGATCTTTGCGCCACCACAGCATGCAGGGGGTGATGCAGTTGATGGATTGCTGTCTGATGCAGCCTATCTGGACCAGATCAAAGAGGCGCTTGCGCGGCGTGCGTCACTGGTCAGCGGATCGTCGCAGCGCATCGTGCGTGCCGCCGTATTGGCAGGGGCGCCGTCAATCCAAGACGGTGAAATCACCGCCAAAGGCAACCTGAACAACAAACTGGTCTTGGCGCGTCGGTCCGATATCGTGGAACGGATGTATTCCGATACCGACCACGACGGGATCATCCGTATTTAGGCCTGATCCGCTGCGACACGCGCCAAAATACCGCGCACCCATCCGTGCAACGGGCTATCATGGGTGCGTGCAGTCCATGACAGATCGATTTCAAATGGCGCGGGATAGGGCGTATCCGCAATAACCACATCCCCACGATACGATTGCGCGATGCGATAGGGCACGGTGGCAATCAAGTCGGTTTGGTGCAAGAGCGATGGAATATGCGCAGGGCTTGGAACCTCCATCACCGCGTTCAAACTTTGGCCATCGTGTTCGATATCTTGCAAAAACCGCGACCGCCACGTTCCGCCATAGGTGACGATGACAGAAGGGGCGGATAAATATTGATCCTTGGTCAAAGACGACCCGGCCAATGGATTTGCCGATGACATCACCGCCACATAATGATCATCCAACAAGCGCCTGCGATAATAGCTGCCTTGCATCACCTTGATTGGACCGATCAACATATCGCTTTCGCCGCGGTCTAACTGTTCCTTGCCGCGCACGGTGGACGACAGGATATTCACCCGCAAGCGCGGCGCGTCCCGACGCAAGTGCCGCATCAATCCTGGCAACAATGTCACCCGTTCATAGTAATTGCACGACAGCGAAACCGTCGCGGTTGAGGCAGCAGGATCAAAGTCTTTCGACAAGGACAGCGCCATGAATTCATCAATCATCGGCGTGATGGTTGCAACGATATCGCTACAGCGATCGGTGGGGACAATATCGATCCCTTGGCGCACGAACAAAGGGTCGCCAAACGCCTTGCGCATCCGGTCAATTCCATAGCTGACCGTGGATTGCGTGACCCCAAGGCTTTCTGCGGCATGGG
>RGAJ01000084.1 GCA_009920225.1 Paracoccaceae bacterium | reverse complement strand
ATAATAAAACTTTGTCTACTTCGACTAACGATAGATTAAAAGAAGATCTAAAAAAACCATTCCGTCTGTTATCTATTTATCGCTGCGATCCTGATCTTCGTGCATCTGCAAATAAAACAGCGGAATGCATCAAAAAAACACAGGAACCTTTATTGGATGATCCTGAGCATGAGGAAGCCGTAGCTGAAAACATCTTTGTTGCGGTCTCTGACGATAAAGTCGCCGAAGTTGACAATAAAATTCCTGAAAAGCAAACGGAATCCCAAAAAAATATACAGTCCAAAATTGACGAACTTCGCCGTATTCTTGATAGGGTCAGAGAATAAAATCGTTTATTTGTCACCCAAAGAAATAGCCAAACATTTTAAGTAAACTTATAACCTTATGCTCAATTTAAATGGAATCCAGAGGCTCTGAGACGGTCCCTGAACGTATGTCTGAGGCTGTGTGCTGTCAGACCGAAATCCTTCTTTAGCCACTTGCCCAGCGCATTAAAGGCGTGTGTGGCACGACAGGCCCCATCTTTGATATAACGTGGAAAGAGATACTGATCGTCTGCTTCTTGTAAGGCCAATTCCATTGCCTCTTTTGCATAACCCACGAGTGGTAAGGTCCTTGTGCTACTTGGTGTCTTTAACCTTCTGATGCGGTTGGGACGGATATGGATGATACTATCCTGCATATCTATGTCGTCTAACTCCAAGCCAACAATCTCAGCTAAACGACACCCAGTCTCCCCAAGTAGTGGCATCAGAAGTTTGATCTGTGATCCAGAAGACAATGCGTAGTCATAACCTTGCCTGAGTAGTTCTAGTGTAAAGGTCCCACGTCTGTGGGCATCCTGACCCTCGCCCTTAATGAACAAACGACTAAAGGGGTTTCTCTTGTCCACATCAAGTTCCGCATAAGCATAGTTTAGAATTGCTGAGATGCAGTTGATCCTACGCCTGATCGTTGCTGTTTTGTTTCCTTGCTTCTGTAGTTGAACGACAAACATCTTGGCATCATCTCTTGTGTAAGTGACCACATCACGATCCCCAGCAAGGCTGATAAAGGTTTCTAGGGCTACTCTTGGGGGTGTTAGTTCAATCTTACGAAGAGATAAGTATTCATCAGCCATCTCTGATAGAAGGTAGGACTTTGGCTTAAAGCTATCCAAGACAGCAGGTATATTGATGGGTGTTGTGTTGTTCGGTGAAGCCCACGAAGCCTCAAGTACATCACTAAGACGAGTTGCATATGCTTCTGCCTCAACAGGACATGATGATAGTGCTTGCCTGATGTGGCTACCGTAGATTCTCACCGCATGGTGTGGCACACGGCGATTGTAATAATAGGTACCAGAACGAAAGAGTGTGTACTGAATGTGTGACATGGTGATGCCCTTTGATAGTGAATAACAAAGGAATATCAGTAAGATGTCTGAGATGAGTTGGTGCCCGAAGCCGGACTCGAACCGGCACGGTATCACTACCGGTGGATTTTGAATCCACTGCGTCTACCATTCCGCCACTCGGGCACTGAACGGGTGTTTAACGCGTGTTTTTCGGAACGTCCAGAGGGAAAAGTGCACTTGACCAACAAAGTTTTGCATGTTTTTTCAAACCCAAACAAAATAGGTAAAATTTAATGATCCGTGCGCTCTACAATTGGACAATGTCCTTGGCCGAACATCCAAAAGCGGTCTATGCGCTTGCGGCGATTGCTTTTATCGAAGCATCGATTTTTCCGATTCCCCCTGATGTGTTGTTGATTCCCATGATCATTGCCGCCCCAAGGCGGGCATGGTTCTTTGCCCTGATTGCAACCGTGTTTTCCGTGCTCGGGGGGCTTGCCGGATATATGATTGGCGCCTTTGCCTTTGACACTATCGGGGAACCTGTCCTGGTCGCGATGGGCAAGGCTGACGCCATGGCCGAATTTGCCACCCGCTTTAACGATGCTGGATTTTGGACCGTTTTAACCGCCGGTCTGACACCATTTCCGTTCAAAGTGATCACAATCCTGTCAGGCGCGACGGCCATGCCTTTACCTTTGTTCATCGGCAGTGCGATTTTGGCGCGGTCTGCACGATTCTTCTTGGTCGCGGCACTGCTTTGGAAATTCGGCCCGTCGGTGCGGGTCTTTATTGAAAAATACCTAGGGTGGGTTGCATTGGCAGGTATCGTTGTCTTGCTTGGTGGATTTATGGGGGTCCGTTACTTATGAACGCAAAACAGATTGGATTGATCGCGGCCTTCGGATCTGTTGCGATGTTGATCGGGGCGTTGGGCTTTCAATATATTGGCGATCTTCCACCCTGTAAAATGTGCTATTGGCAACGTTATGCCCATGTGGCCGCAGCCTGTGTTGGTATATTGGTCTGGATCAATCCCAAGCCTGTCGTGATGTTTCTGGGCGCGATTGCGGCCTTCGTGTCGGCTGGGTTGGGGGGCTATCACGCCGGTGTTGAATTGAAATACTGGGAAGGTCCGACAACCTGTACCTCTGCACCGATTGGCGGGCTCAGTACCGATGATCTATTGGCGCAGATCATGAATGCGCCTGTGGTGCGCTGTGATGAAATCGCGTGGGATCTGTTTGGCATTTCAATGGCGGGATGGAACATGTTGATTTCATTGGGCCTTGTCGCCCTTTGGTTCATTGCAGCCCGCCGCGCGCGCGCCTGATTTATCCCGATTTTTTGGTTGCGAGTAACAGGTTGGTTTCGCTGCTGACCACGCCTTCGATCTTGCGAATTTTGCCCAAAACCGTATCGAATTCGTCCAAGGTGGTTGTGCCGATTTCTGCGATCAAATCCCATTTCCCGTTGGTCGAATGAAGCGCGCGCACTTCGGTCATACCGTTGATTTGGCGCACGACACGATCTGTGCCCCGCCCTTCGACGCAAATCATCATCATGCCGCGCACCGGATCTTGTTTCGTCGTGTCTTTCAAGACAACACTGAACCCCAAAATCGTTCCGTTCTGCTGTAGCTTTTCAATCCGCGACCGCACGGTTGTGCGCGACACATTCAGCGCAATCGACAGATCCGACAAAGAGGCCCGCGCATCGTGGCGCAAGGCAGAAATCAAACGTTCGTCTAACGTATTTACCATGTCAATTCGGAACTCACTGTTAACATTTCGGATATTTTTACACATTTCGTACAAAATGTAAGGTGTTTTTTTGCACAAATCAAAGGGATATCTGATGCAAGGCCCAAGCGGGCGCAAAGATTCAGGATCGTTTTAGATGGAAAATAAAACCGTCATTTTGGTTGGTGCGCCTGTCGACAGCGGCAAAGCACGAAAGGGATGTGTCATGGGGCCAGATGCGTATCGCACGGCGCGTCTTGCACCTGCGTTGGAACGTTTGGGTCACAAGGTGATCGACATGGGCAATATCGTCGCCATAGCACAGCCCACCGATGGCCTGCCCAAGCACCTGAACGAAGCAGGTCTCACCATAGGGTGGACCGCGGCCTTGGCCGATGCGGGCGTTCAAGCGTTTGACCAAGGAATGCCAATCTTTTTGGGCGGTGATCATGCGCTTGCACTGGGCTCTGGCTTGGCGGCGATGCGACATGCACAGCGGCAAGATCGACCGTTATTTGTATTGTGGCTGGATGCGCACAGCGATTTTCATACACCGCAGTCAACCCAAAGCGGCAATTTACACGGCACACCTTTGGCCTATTTGACGGGGCGCGACGGGTTTGTGAATTTCCCCGCGATCCCGACACCCCTGCCCCAAGAACACATCTGTATCCTCGGGCTGCGGTCGGTCGATGATGCCGAACGCGAGGCACTGCAACGCAGCGGCATTCAATATCACGATATGCGCGCGATCGATGAAAACGGGATCGCCGCCCCTTTGAAAGCGTTTCTCAAACAGGTGCGCGATGCAAACGGGATGCTGCATGTGTCTTTGGATGTTGATTTCCTAGACCCTGCAATCGCACCTGCTGTCGGCACCACCGTTCCGGGCGGTGCCACCCTGCGCGAGGCGCATCTGGTGATGGAACTGTTGCATGACAGCGGTCTGATGACATCGCTTGATTTGGTCGAATTAAATCCGTTTTTGGATGAACGCGGACGCACCGCACAGGTGATGGTCGATTTGGCCGCATCTGCCATGGGTCGGCAGGTTTTCGACCGTCCCACACAACAATTTTTTTCCTAAGAGGATATGATGACACTTACCCCGTCTGACAAAGCTTTGGTTCCCTTTGTTTCTGTGGATCACATGTTGCAGCTGATCAATGACATTGGCATCGAAACCATGTTGAAAGGGCTTGCAGAGTATATCGAACAGGATTTCAAACGCTGGCCTCAGTTCGACAAAACCCCCCGCGTGGCAAGCCATTCAGAGGACGGCGTCATCGAATTAATGCCCACATCCGATGGGCAGACCTATGGGTTCAAATACGTCAACGGGCACCCCAAAAACACCAAAGAAGGGTTGCAAACTGTCACGGCCTTTGGGCTTTTGGCGGATGTATACACGGGCTATCCCGTGTTGCTTTCCGAAATGACCCTGTTGACCGCATTACGTACGGCGGCAACATCGGCAATGGTTGCAAAACATCTGGCCCCGAAGGGCGCCAAAACCATGGCTATGATCGGCAACGGCGCGCAAAGTGAATTTCAATGTTTGGCGTTCCAAGCGGTCTGTGGCATCGACACCGTGCGTCTCTATGACATCGACGCCCGCGCCACGCAAAAAGCGGCGCGCAATTTGGCGGGGCGCGGATTGAACGTTATCGCCTGCACAACGCCAGAGGCCGCGATTGAAGGTGCCGAGATCATCACCACCTGCACCGCTGACAAACAATATGCCACCATCTTGACCGATAATATGGTCGGTGCGGGTGTCCATATCAACGCGATTGGTGGCGATTGCCCCGGCAAGACAGAATTACAACGCAATATTTTGTTGCGGTCGTCGATTTTTGTCGAATACCCCGAACAAACGCGGATCGAAGGCGAAATTCAACAATTGGACCCAGATCACCCCGTGACCGAATTGTGGCAGGTTATTTTGGGCGAAACCCAAGGCCGTGTTGATAACCGTCAAATCACGCTTTTTGATAGCGTCGGTTTCGCGATTGAGGATTTTTCGGCCCTACGCTTTATCCGCGATCAAATCAGGGATCACGCCCATTTTATCGATCTGGACATGTTGGCGGACCCAGATGATCCGCGCGATCTGTTTGGGATGGTTTTGCGATCCAAAGCATCCTAGGGCAAAGCGCTTTCGCGCTTTGTCCCGTTGTGCTTAGCCAATTTTATCCGCCAATGCCTCTGCGCGATCGGCAAGTGCCGATAGGCTGTCGGTCACATGCGGTGGGATCACGTCAACTTCGACGATTTTCGGCTCAGCCGTGCCGGATGATTTGAGCGTCTCAATCTCTTGGTGTGCTTTTGCCAAATCCGCTTCGACCTCTGCGATGCGGTCTTGGCCCGCCGCGGTTTTGTCCGCCAATAAGAGGCCCGCCATCAACAACATGCGGGTTTCGGGCAAGCGACCAATTTGCGCGGCAAGCGCTTGGGCTTCGTCATCCAACATTTTTGCGGCTGAATGCAGAAAATGTTCTTCACCCTCTTGGCAGGCAACTTCAAAGGCGCGACCACCGATATGGATTGTTACTTCAGGCATTATGCATCCTCCGCGTCGGATGCGTTCAACGCATCGGCAAGTTTCTCATAGAGTTTTTGAACCTGCGCGGTCTGTTCATCGCGATCTGCCTGCGCCTGCGTCAATTCCGATTGAAGCCCCGCAACCTGCGCGGCAAGGCGTTCGTTTTCGGCACGTAGAGCCATCACTTCCTCTGTCTCGCCATGGGCATCGTCAATTGGTTCAGGTTGTGACATTGCCCCGTCCAATCCCGCGGCGATCTTGTCCAACGCCATGGAAATGCGACGTTCGATTTCCTCAATCTGTTCCATACTAAGTCCTTTGCTGCTCTTATGAGACGAATCAATGTCCCACGCTTTTTTCATTAGTTTAGCCAAATAAATTAAAAAATGCGCCCCCATCGGCAGATTTTCGTGCTTATGCTTGATCTTCGGCGCGTTATTGGTATTGGTCGCGTAACATCTTTTAATAAAGGACCCATCCGATCATGGATATAAAAGCACTTCGTTCCGCCAATCCCGAACATTGGGCAAAAGCGGCGGCCATCCGCACGCTGACACTTGATGCTGTCGCTGCTGCAAATTCTGGACACTCTGGTATGGCAATGGGCATGGCCGATGTTGCGACCGTTTTGTTCGAAAAGCACATGAAGTTTGACGCCTCTTGTCCGACATGGCCAGATCGTGATCGCTTTATCTTGTCAGCGGGTCATGGATCGATGTTGCTGTATTCTTTGCTGCATCTCACCGGATACAAAGATTTCCCAATCGAAGAGATCAAGAATTTCCGCCAAATGGGCGCAAAAACTGCGGGTCATCCAGAAAACTTTTTGTCTGATGCGATTGAAACGACCACAGGTCCTTTGGGCCAAGGGATCGCAAATGCGGTTGGCTTTGCGATGGCCGAAGAAATCCAGCGCGCGCGCTATGGTAAAAAGATTGTGGACCATTTCACATATGTCATCGCCGGTGACGGATGTTTGATGGAAGGCATCAGCCAAGAGGCCATCGGCCTTGCCGGGCGCCACGAATTGGGCAAACTGATCGTTCTATGGGATAACAACAACATCACCATCGACGGAACAGTTGATTTGGCAGATCGCACAGATCAAGTCCAACGTTTCAAGGCATCCGGTTGGCATGTCCAAGAGATCGACGGTCACGATCCTGTCGCGATTGATGCCGCACTTGACGCGGCAAAGAAATCGAAAAAACCGTCAATGATTGCGTGCAAAACACATATTGCCTTGGGGTCTTCTGCCCAAGACACATCAAAAGGCCACGGCGCATTGACCGATGCCACATTGATCGCAGAGACCAAAGCGGCCTATGGCGTTGCCAATGTTGCCTTTGACGTGCCTGCGGATGTGCAAAAACAATGGGCAGCGATTGGTGCACGTGGCGCAGCAGATCGCGCAGAATGGAATGAGCGTTTCGCAAGCCTGTCCGAAAACAAACAAAACGAATTCAACCGCGCCTATGCGTTTGAAGCACCAAAGAAATTGGCATCTGTCATTCGGAAATTCAAAAAAGAAATGTCCGAGACTGCGCCAAAACACGCAACACGCAAATCTTCTGAATTGACGCTGAATGTGATCAATCCCGTGATGCAAGAAACCGTTGGTGGATCTGCGGATCTATCTGGATCAAACAACACGAAATCCAAAGACATGACCGTGTTTGATATCGATAACCGCGGTGGGC
>RGAJ01000083.1 GCA_009920225.1 Paracoccaceae bacterium | reverse complement strand
CCGGAATTGGTCGCGGGCGAAGGGCGTGCGTGTACCGAACTGATGCGTGCGCTTGACGGCAAAGTGGCCTTGAAAACGGGGGCTGAGGGGTATTTCATCGCCATTATTCCCGACCGAAAGCTTGGCATTGCCCTCAAAGTGGCCGATGGGGCAACGCGGGCAAGTGAATGCGCAATCACCGCACTTCTTGTGTCGTTGGGGGTTTTGGATAAAAATCACCCGACAGCACAAAAATTCATGAACCCGCCAATCTTGAATCGTCGTGACATTCATTGTGGCGATGTACGACCCGCGGCGGAACTGATGGTATGATCGTACTGTTCAACAAACCATTCAATGTGTTGTCCCAATTCACCGACAAGGGGGCCGAGGCATCGACGCGCGAAACCCTGTCACACTATATCAAAATTCCGCGCGTTTATCCTGCGGGACGATTGGATCGGGACAGCGAAGGTTTGTTAATTTTGACGGACAATGGCCGCACCCAATCGCGTATTTCTGACCCGAAATATAAATGGGAAAAAACCTATCTTGCTCAGGTCGAAGGCGCCCCGACAGATGATGATCTTGCGCCCTTGCGGGCGGGGATCACGCTCAAAGATGGGCCATGCCGACCCGCGCAGGTTCGGTTGATAGATCCACCAGAACTGTGGGATCGAAAGCCCCCTGTGCGTTATCGCAAGTCCGTTCCGGATCGGTGGATCGAACTTACCATCACAGAAGGCCGCAATCGCCAAGTGCGCAGAATGACCGCCGAAATCGGTTTCCCGACTTTGCGATTGGTACGGTGGCGGATCGGCGATTGGACACTAGATGGAATAGAAAATGGGGCCCACCGGATTATCCAATAGGCCCCATCTTTCATCTTTGTAAAAATACTCGCGCCGCAGGCTGGTGGGCTATGCCCACCATTCCCTAGATGGCTTTGGGTTGCAGCTCGACATAGGCATCATATTGCGACAAGAACACCTTGCCCGTCATTTCATCCAAGAAATGGCTGCGCTTTAGGCGATCCATCACGGGGCCTTTGACCTCGGACATATGCAATTTGATCCCCAAATCCTTAAGCCGTGTGTTGATGGCCTCAAGGCTTTCAAGCGCGCTCATATCGATTTCATTCACGGCAGAACACATCAACACAACGTGGCGGATCGGTTGGTCACATGCGACCCGATCATATACCAAATCCTGCAAGAACGACGCGTTCGCGAAATACAGGCTTTCATCAATCCGCAATGTGACAACCGAGGGATGTGTTTCCACCTCGTGGCGATTGATGTTGCGGAAGTGCTGGGTTGTCGGAACAAGACCCACTTCGGCAACATGTGGTTTCGATGTTTTGTACAGGAACAATCCAATAGACAGGATCACGCCTGCGGAAACACCCACCTCAACGCCCATTCCCAAAGTCAGGAAGATTGTGGCGAACACAGCCGTAAAGTCGACTTTGGAATAGCCCCAAGTTTTTGTCAGGATCGAAAAATCAACCAATGACAAGACTGCGACGATAATCGTTGCGGCCAATGTCGCCTTTGGAAGGAAGAACAACAAAGGTGTCAACAATAGCGCGGCCAAACCAATCCCGATTGCGGTAAAGGCACCTGCTGCGGGCGTTTCGGCACCTGCGTCAAAGTTCACAACCGACCGTGCAAATCCGCCTGTCACAGGATAGCCGCCTGAAATCGCAGATGCGATGTTGGATGCGCCAAGACCGACCAATTCTTGGTCTGGGATAATGCGCTGGCGTTTCTTTGCCGCCAATGTTGACGCGACAGATACGGATTCCACGAAGCCGATGACAGATATCAGCAATGCGGAAATAAACAGCTGGCTCCACATGGATGGGCTAAAGCTTGGCATGGTCAGCGGTGGCAAGCCTGTTGGGACGTCGCCCACGATTTTCACACCTTTGTTTTCCAGATCAAACAGGAACACCAACAATGTGGTCACCACCACTGCGCCCACTGGGCCCGCTTTTGCCAAGATATCCGCCAAACGTGGTTTCAAACCAAAGCTCAGCAAAAGGGGTTTCAACCCTTTACGGACCCAGAACAGGAACGCGACTGTGGTCAAACCAATCGCCAATGTGATCGGATTGGTGGCATGTTGATGCTCAAACAGCGAATGGATCAGCTCAATCAGGTTGTCCCCGCCCGCTTGGATACCAAGGATGTGTTTCAACTGGCTTGTCGCGATGAGCACGCCTGATGCGGTGATAAAGCCTGCAATAACGGGGTGGGATAGAAAGTTTGCCAAAAAGCCCAGGCGCAGAACGCCCATGATGGCCAAAATAACGCCCGAGATAAATGCCAATGTTCCCGCGGCGAGAGCGATTTCCGCAGGCGTCGAAAGGCCAAGGTTTCCAATCGATGCAGCCGTCATCAACGAAACAACCGCAACTGGACCAACGGCCAAGGCGCGGGATGTCCCGAAAATTGCATAAGCCACCAACGGCAAAATCGACGCATAAAGCCCCATTTCCGCAGGAAGCCCCGCAAGCAACGCATAGGCAAGCGATTGCGGGATCAACATGATGGTAACAATGACGGCCGCGACCGCATCAGAGGTGAGTGTATCTTTGTTATACTCTTTTGCCCATGTCAGCATAGGAACATGGCGCTCGAGTTGCCGCATAAGGCCCGAGGGGAGAGACATTTTTTGATCCTTTATGGATGTTGCGGATGCGATGGCATCCGCACGATCTTAGCCTTGGGCGGCGTTAAAGATAATTGAAGAACGATTGCCGCTGCGGCAATACGCCAAAACAGGCTGTGGCAGCGATTTCAGGACACCTGCCATTTCTGTAACTTGCTCAGGCGTCGGCATGCCGATCACTGGGATATACGCCGTTGCAAGGCCGGCGGCCTCTGCCGCTGCTTTGATCGTGTCAAACGCGGGTTGGTCCGATGCTTCGTCATCTGGACGATTACAGATAATTGATTTGTATCCAGCATCTGCGATGGCTGACACATCGTCGGCTGCGATTTGTGCAGTGACGGCGAATTCGTCGGTCAAAGGCATTACGTTCATGATTGAGCCCTTTCAATATTTACTGAGTCCCTGACTATATATTCAAAAAACAGAATAAATGGAAGGGGTAATTTATTCAGATGTTAAATAAATAAAAAATACAGAAGTTTGGACCGCCACACTGGGCGGTCCACTGTGTGCAAACAGGCACTAAGCCGCTGCAAAACCGGCATCAAGCGCGGATAGGATTTGCGAGATTTCGGTATCGGTAATCACCAACGGCGGGGACATCAGGATGTTGTTTGCACCCAAACGCACCATGGCACCATTATCATAGGCGGCTTTGTGGACGCGTTTCATCACGCTCATATCCATGGGTGTTTTCTTGGCCGCGTCAGACACCAATTCGATCCCTGTCATCAATCCATGACCACCGCGTACATTGCCGATGATGTCATATTTTTGAGCCAACTTTTCAACACCCTCAAACAGCTGTGCCCCACGCGCGGCTGCGTTGACCTTGGTGTCCAAACGAAGCGTTTCGTTGATCGTGGCGATCACGGCCGCTGCACCAACAGGATGCGCGGAATAGGTATAGCCGTGGAAAATCGCGGCGTTCCCGGATGTGTCATTTTCAAACACCTCTGCCACTTTGTCACCAATCAGCGCGGCACCGACAGGGAAATACCCTGAGGTGATGCCCTTTGCCATCGACATCATATCGGGTTTTACCCCCCAATGGCGCGCGCCAGACCAATCACCTGTGCGACCAAATCCGGTGATGACCTCGTCCGAGATCATCAAAATTCCATGACGGTCACAAATGTCGCGCATCAACCCCATAAAGGATGCGTCAGGTACAATCACGCCACCCGCACCTTGGATCGGTTCCATGATAAAGGCCGCGATTGTGTTTGCACCTTGGAATGCGATTTCATCTTCAAACGCGGCTGCGATGTTTTGCGCCAATTTTGCAGGATCTGTTTCATTGAAAGGATTGCGATAGGTATATGGTGCCGGCAAATGATAGCAGCCGGGTAACAAAGGTTCGTAATTGATGCGGAACCGATTGTTGCCGTTCACAGATGCGCCGCCGAAATGCGTGCCGTGATAGCCTTTTTTCAGTGAAATGAATTTTGTGCGCGATGGTTCGCCACGCACAACATGATACTGCCGCGCCAAGCGCAAACAGGTTTCCACAGAATCTGAACCACCGGATGTGAAAAACACCCGTGCCATGCCGTCAGGTGCGAACATGTCCCGCACCATTTGTGATGCTTCGATCGCCGCGGGGTTTGTTGTGCCAGAAAACGCCGAATAGTAGGGCAGATCATAGAGCTGTTTGCTGATCGCCTCTTTGACCGTATCATTTGAATAGCCAAGATTCACGCACCACAAACCGCCAACCGCATCCACAACGGTGTGTCCGTCAATGTCTGTGATCGAACTGTCTTTGGCCGATGCAATGACAGTGGGAGGGTTTGCCAGAGAATCGGCAGGGTGCCCCATCGGGTGCCACATATGCTTGGCGTTGTTTTCCTTGATAAAGTTACTGTCTTTCATCACGCATGACCTTGTTTAACCAGAATTTGATCAAATTTTATTATATTCTCTGCGCGTGTCCAGTGAATTCCGTACGGTTAGGGTGCTAGACTTGGAAACTGACACGGTGTACTCATCGCCATTATGGCAAAACCTAAATCAGATCCAAACTACAAAATTATCGCAGAAAACCGTCGGGCGCGTCATGATTACGCGATCGAGGATGATTTGGAATGCGGTATCGTTTTGATGGGATCCGAAGTGAAGTCGCTTCGCACGGGCAAAGCAAACATTGCGGAAAGCTATGCCCATGTCGATGAGGGTGAGCTTTGGATGGTCAATTCCTACATTTCCTCATACGAGCAGGCGCGCACATGGGGACATGAAGAACGCCGCAAGCGTAAATTGCTGGTCAACAAACGTGAACTCGCGCGGCTCTGGTCGGATACGCAGCGCAAAGGCATGACAGTCGTGCCGTTGGTTATGTATTTCAACCACAAGGGCCAAGTGAAATTAAAAGTCGGCATCGCCAAGGGCAAAAAGAACCACGACAAACGTGCAGATGCGGCCGAAAAAGATTGGAACCGTCAAAAGCAACGGTTGTTAAAACACAGCGACTAAGGCCAAGTTTTCGGGAATTTTTTGTATACATTCCCCTAAACTTGTATCTAAGCTGACCTTACTGATGAACTCAGTCGAACAGTAAGGGAAAAGACATGGAACTCATTATATCGTTAATTGCGGGTGCCGTTGGTGGCAACGCAGCAGGTAAAGCTGTGCCTTCGTTGAACCAAGGCACATTGATTAACTCAATTTCAGGTATTGTTGGTGGTGGTCTTGGTGGTACGATTTTAGGTATGTTAGGCGCTCCGGATATGGCGGGCGCCATGGGTGGTGCAGCTGGCCTTGATATCGGGTCAATCGTTGGCCAGTTGGCCGGTGGTGGCGTCGGCGGTGGCGTTGTTATGGCCATCGTTGGCTTGATCCGTTCGAAAATGAGCTGATTTAAGTTAAAAATTCTGTCTTGGCAGCCAAAAATTGCTGCCAAGACTTGCCACATAGCTGTTCCAGTAGTAGGCAGGCCTAAGGTTGTCGAAGGACGTGCTATGACAGAGAATCCCAAAGTTTTGGTGTCAACGCAATGGTTGGCCGATCACATCAAGGATCCAGATCTACGCATTCTGGATGCGTCTTGGTATTTGCCGCAAATGGGGCGTGACGCCAAGGCCGAATACGACGCGGCCCATATCCCTGGGGCGCGTTTTTTTGATATTGATGACATTTCTGATCATCGCTCTGATCTTCCCCATATGGTTCCCCCCGTCGAAAAATTTATGTCGCGCATGCGCGCCATGGGCGTTGGTGATGGCCATCAGGTCGTCGTCTATGACGGCGAGGGCGTGTTTTCATCAGCGCGCGTGTGGTGGTTGTTCCGTTTGATGGGACAAATGAACATTGCCGTTCTGGATGGCGGTTTGAAAAAATGGATCGCAGAAGGGCGCGAAACAGAAGACATGCCACCCATGATCCGCGATCGCCACATGACGGTGCGCCGCCAAAATCACATGGTCAAAGATGTGACCCAAGTGGCCTCTGCCTCAAAGCTGGGCGACTATGAAATCATCGACGCGCGCGCGCCGGGTCGCTTTCGGGGCGAAGAACCCGAACCGCGCGAAGGTTTGCGGTCTGGCCATATTCCGGGCGCGAAAAACGTATTTTTCCGAAGCTTGCAAAACGACGATGGCACAATGAAATCACCTGACAAGCTGCGTCAAGTGTTTGTCGACGCCGGTGTTGATTTGTCCAAACCCGCGATTACCAGTTGCGGGTCAGGCGTCACCGCGGCGGTGCTGTGCCTTGGGTTAGAGCTTATCGGCAAAACAGATCATTCTTTATACGACGGCAGTTGGGCGGAATGGGGAATGTTCCCAACCGTGCCTGTCGCAACCGGAGACAAATAATGTTCGAAACACTAAAAGCACAACCAGCCGATAAAATCTTGGCCTTGATGCAAATGTTCAAAGAAGACCCGCGCGCCGACAAAATTGATTTGGGCGTTGGTGTCTACAAAGACGCGACAGGCTTGACCCCCGTGATGCACGCGATCAAGGATGCGGAAAAGCTGCTTTGGGAACAAGAAACGACCAAAACGTATGTTGCGCTTGCCGGTGATCCCGCGTTTTCGGATGCGATGATCAACTTGGTTTTGTCGGATGCGGTGTCACGGTCACATGTTGCGGCTGTTGCAACGCCGGGTGGAACAGGTGCCGTCCGGCAGGCCTTTGAACTGGTGAAAATGGCAAATCCAGACGTGCGCGTGTTTGTGTCTGATCCGACATGGCCGAACCATCTGTCGATCCTAAAACATTTGGATATCCCCGTTGTCAGCTATCGCTATTTCGACGCGGAAACACGTGGCGTGGATTTCGACGGCATGATGACCGACTTGGCGGGTGCCAAAGCGGGCGATGTGATTTTGTTGCACGGTTGCTGCCACAATCCAACGGGTGCGAACCTGAACATCACCCAATGGGGCGAAGTGATCGCACTGCTGCAAAGCTCGGGCGCGACGCCAATGATCGATATCGCGTATCAAGGATTTGGTGACGGCTTGGACGAAGACGCTGAAGCAACCCGTTTGGTTGCCTCAAGCGTTCCAGAAACTATCATCGCAGCAAGCTGTTCGAAAAACTTTGGCATTTATCGCGAACGCACAGGGCTGTTGATGATCGTATCGCAAGATGTGGGTGCCCATACAATGAACCAAGGGACGCTTGCCTATCTCAACCGTCAAAACTTTTCCTTCCCCCCTGA
>RGAJ01000082.1 GCA_009920225.1 Paracoccaceae bacterium | reverse complement strand
GCCGGCGTGGCAGTGGGGGCTGCGATATTTGTGATCGCGCTTTATGTGTTTATTCTGAGCAAGCTGAAAGCCAATGCAAAGCCTGCGCAAACAGCAGGACCCACGACAACGCCCACGTTTTCAGATACGGAATTAGAGCGCTATGCGCGTCACATCGTGATGCGCGAAATTGGCGGAGCGGGTCAGAAAAAGCTTAAAAATGGGCGTGTTTTGGTGATTGGTGCGGGTGGGCTTGGGGCCCCTGCGCTGCAATATCTCGCGGCAGCGGGCGTTGGAACAATTGGCGTGATTGATGATGACACCGTTGAAAATACAAATCTTCAACGCCAAGTGATTCACCAAGACGCCGCGATTGGAACGCCCAAGGTGTTTTCCGCACAAAAAATGATGCTCGCGCAAAACCCCTTTATCACGGTGCAGCCCTATCATCGGCGATTGACGGTCGAGATCGCGCAGGATCTGTTTCAAGAGTATGATATAATTCTTGAAGGGTCCGATAATTTCGAAACGCGGTATCTGGCAAATAAAACTGCCGTAGCACTGGGCAAACCTTTGGTATCTGGGGCCTTGAGTCAATGGGAAGGGCAGATTTCGGTGTTTCACCCCGCGTCTGCAGGCCCATGCTATCAATGCGTGTTTCCGCAAAAGCCCGCCGAAGGCGTTGCGCCCAGTTGTGCGCAAGCGGGTGTTTTCGCCCCATTGCCAGGTGTGATCGGGGCCATGATGGCGGGCGAAGCGATGAAAATTATCATTGGTGCTGCGGCACCTATGACGGGGCAGATGTTAGTTTACGATGCCCTCTATGGGGAAACGCGAACATTCACGGTAAAGCGCCGGAATGATTGCGAAATTTGTGGCGGTTAGGACAGGAACGAAAAATGACCAATATTTTCTTGCGCGATTGGAATACACCCTTTGGATTTCCGCCCTTTGATCAGATAACAGACGATGATTTTGCGCCTGCGTTTGAAATTGGATTGCAAGAGGACCTAAGCGCGATCCAAAAGGTTGCCGAAAACACGGACGCCCCGACGTTTGAAAACACGATTGATGCGCTACAGCATTCTGGTCAGACATTGGAACGTGTTTTGTCTGCGTTTTATGCGGTGTCTGGGGCGGACAGCAACAAAAAACGCGAAGCGTTGATGTCCGAGTTTTCGCCAAAACTATCTGCGTTTTCATCCGAGATATATGCAAACAAAACCCTTTTTGATCGGATCAAGACGGTCTACCAAAATCGCAATCACTTGAATTTGACGACTGAACAGGCCCGCGTTTTGGAATTGACCTATCAAAACTGGATCCGTGCAGGGGCCTCGTTGACGGGGTCGGCTGAGGCGCGGATGAAAGAGATCAAGCAGCGTCTGGCGGTTTTGGGAACCCAGTTTTCGCAAAATGTTTTGGCCGATGAACGCGAATGGTTCATGGTATTACAGCCAGACGACCTTGAGGGGTTGCCCGATTTTTTAATCAGTGCCGCAAAATCGGCGGGTGCTGAAAAGGGATTGGATCAGCCGATTATCACCACATCACGATCCTTGTTCGTTCCATTCATGCAGTTTTCCCCGCGGCGCGATCTGCGTGAAAAAGCGCAAAAGGCATGGATGTCGCGCGGGGCGAATGGCAATGATGCCGACAACCGTGACATCGCGGCGGAAACATTGGCGTTGCGGCATGAAATGGCGCAGTTGTTGGGATATGCCAATTTCTCGGATTACAAATTGGAAACCGAAATGGCCAAGTCGTCGCAAAACGTGCGCGATTTGTTGATGGCAGTTTGGACGCCTGCGAAAGAGCGTGCGATCAAGGACGAAAAAGTTCTGACAGATATGCTACAAGCGGATGGCATCAACGGCCCGCTTGAACCTTGGGATTGGCGATATTATTCCGAAAGACGCCGCCAAGCAGAACATAGTTTGGACGAGGCAGAAGTTAAGTCATATTTCCAACTCGACCGCATGATCGACGCGGCCTTTGACGTGGCGAACCGACTGTTCAAGCTTGAGTTTCGCCCCATCACCTTGCCCTTGTATCATCCTGATTGCCGCGCGTGGGAAGTGACCCGTGAAGGGGAACATATTGCCATCTTTGTTGGTGATTACTTTGCCCGTGGGTCAAAACGGTCTGGCGCGTGGTGTTCGGCCATGCGGTCGCAAGCGAAATTCCCGATCTCGCAAAAGCCAATCGTTGTGAACGTGTGTAATTTTGCCAAAGATATGCCCGCATTGCTTTCGGCGGATGACGTGCGGACATTGTTCCATGAATTTGGTCATGCCCTGCACCAAATGCTGTCGGACGTCACCTATGAAATGGTGTCCGGTACCAGTGTTCCACGCGATTTTGTGGAATTGCCAAGCCAGCTGTATGAACATTGGGCAATGGTTCCAGAAATCTTGCAAAAATACGCGACGCATCATGCGACGGGCGCACCGATGCCTGTGGATTTGATGGACCGAATTATTGCGGCGTCGAATTATGACATGGGGTTTCAAACCGTTGAATTTGCGGCAAGCGCCTTGGTCGATCTTGAGTTCCACCAAGGCCCGCTTCGTGACGGGATCATGGAAACCCAAGCGGCCATCCTGTCCGATCTGGGGTTGCCACGGTCCATTCCGATGCGTCACGCCACGCCGCATTTCCAACATGTGTTTTCCAGCGGATATTACGCAAGCGCGTATTACAGCTATATGTGGGCTGAAGTCATGGACGCAGACGCATTCCAAGCGTTTGAAGACGTAGGTGATCCATTTCATGCGGAAACGGCGCAATCGCTTGAACGCAATATCTTGTCACGCGGTGGATCGGTTGATCCTGCTGTTCTATATACAGAATTCCGTGGGCGATTGCCCGAAGTGGATGCCCTGTTAAAGGGACGCGGCTTGGTCGCGTAGTCATTTCCAACGATTAGGGAACTTTTTTCAAAGGCGGGTGTTGACTCGCCTTTTTTCATTCCCTAAATGTACACCGTTAGCACTCATGGTGTATGAGTGCTAACGGGCGAAAGCCCCAAGAGAAACATTTTGCAAGGAGCCTCAAAATGGCATTGAAACCGCTTCATGATCGTGTGCTTGTTCGCCGCGTTGAGGGCGACGAAAAAACCGCTGGTGGTCTGATCATCCCTGATAGCGCAAAAGAAAAACCAGCTGAAGGTGTCGTTGTTGCATGTGGCGATGGCGCTCGCAAAGACAATGGCGAATTGATCGCCATGGCTGTTAAAGAAGGTGACAAAGTTCTGTTCGGCAAATGGTCAGGCACAGAAGTCACAGTCGACGGCCAAGAGCTGTTGATGATGAAAGAAAGCGACATTATGGGCATTCTGTCCTAATTCGCTGAAAACATAACAAAATTATTTAGACGAGGATTTGCACAATGGCTGCTAAAGACGTCAAGTTTGGCTCAGAAGCCCGTAACCGTATGTTGAAGGGTGTAAACATCCTGGCTGACGCGGTAAAAGTAACCCTAGGCCCAAAAGGCCGTAACGTTGTTATCGACAAATCTTTCGGTGCGCCACGCATCACGAAAGACGGTGTATCTGTTGCCAAGGAAATCGAACTAGAAGACAAGTTCGAAAACATGGGCGCGCAGATGGTGAAAGAAGTTGCATCGCGCACCAATGACACAGCTGGTGACGGTACGCAAAATGGCGCGCCCCGTTGCAGACAGCGATGAAGTTGCACAAGTTGGTACAATCTCAGCCAACGGCGAAGCCGAAATCGGCCGCCAAATCGCAGACGCGATGCAAAAAGTTGGTAATGAAGGCGTTATCACTGTTGAAGAAAACAAAGGTCTGGAAACAGAAACAACCGTTGTTGAAGGTATGCAATTCGACCGTGGTTACCTGTCACCATATTTCGTGACCAACCCAGAAAAAATGACTGCAGATCTAGAAGACTGCATGATCTTGTTGCACGAAAAGAAACTATCTTCGTTGCAATCAATGGTTCCATTGCTGGAATCTGTGATCCAATCACAAAAACCTTTGCTGATCATCGCAGAAGATGTTGAAGGCGAAGCATTGGCAACTTTGGTTGTCAACAAATTGCGCGGCGGTTTGAAAATCGCAGCGGTCAAAGCACCTGGTTTCGGCGATCGCCGCAAAGCCATGTTGCAAGACATCGCAATCCTGACCGGCGGCCAAGTCATCTCAGACGATCTGGGTATGAAACTGGAAAACGTCACAATGGATATGTTGGGTCGCGCGAAAAAAGTGTCTATCACCAAAGACGAAACAACAATCGTTGACGGCAATGGTGAGAAAGCAGAGATCGAAGCACGCGTTTCACAAATCCGCGCTCAGATCGAAGAAACAACATCAGACTACGACCGTGAAAAACTGCAAGAACGCGTTGCCAAATTGGCAGGTGGCGTTGCTGTGATCCGCGTTGGTGGTATGACAGAAGTCGAAGTGAAAGAGCGTAAAGACCGCGTTGATGACGCATTGAACGCAACACGCGCAGCAGTCCAAGAAGGTATTGTTGTTGGTGGTGGCGTTGCATTGGTCCAAGCAGCCAAAGGCCTAGAAGGTCTAGAAGGTGCAAATAGCGACCAAAACGCAGGTATCGCAATCGTTCGTCGTGCACTCGAAGCGCCTCTGCGTCAAATCGCAGAAAACGCAGGTGTTGACGGTGCAGTGGTTGCGGGCAAAGTTCGCGAAAGCACAAACACATCTTTCGGCTTCAACGCACAAACCGAAGAATATGGCGACATGTTCAAATTCGGCGTGATCGACCCAGCCAAAGTAACACGTACCGCGTTGGAAGATGCGGCATCTGTTGCAGGCCTGTTGATCACAACAGAAGCAATGATCGCTGACAAACCATCGAAAGATGGCGCAGGCGCAGGCATGCCCGACATGGGCGGCATGGGCGGTATGGGCGGCATGATGTAATCATCCGCGCATTATGCGAAGACTTTGGAAACGGTCCAGATTTTTCTGGGCCGTTTTCTTTTTTATGGCTATGATCCACTACCGTCCCGACGGTATGACTGTCCCGCACGTTGTGTCGTGAAAGCGTCCTTTGTAATTTGGCCATTTAACGTAATATGAGATTTTTCTTTTCTTTGATGTTATTGCTTTGCCCCACGCTGTCGCACGCGTCTTGTGTGGTTTTGGTACATGGCCTTGCGCGGACTGGCGCGTCTTTCGCGGTTATGGAACAAATCCTGACGCGGCAAGGGTATGACGTTCACATCATTGAATATCCGTCCACCCAAGCCACACTTGATGTGCTGTCGAAATCTGTTGCGGCGCGTATCGCGGCCGTTTGTCCAGATCGATATTCGATCGTGACCCATTCGATGGGTGGGATTTTGATACGCCATGCGTATGCCCAGTTTGTCCCTGACACCTTGGACCGCGTGGTCATCATGGGGCCACCCAATCAGGGCTCTGAAATAGTGGATGCGTTTGGGGATTGGCCCGGTTTCGCGATGATAAACGGTCCTGCAGGGGCACAATTGGGGACTGGGTCCACGGCATTAGATCTGCCGCCTGTCACTTATCCGGTTGGGATCATTGCAGGGCGTCACAGCCTGAACCCGATTTTTTCAAACACGATCCCGGGTGATGACGATGGCAAGGTGTCGGTCGCCTCGACCCATGTCGCGGGTGAAACCGATCACATGGTATTGCCGGTCACTCACACTTTTATGATGAGTGATCCGATGGCAATTTTCCAAGTGATGCGTTTTTTGGAAACGGGCGCGTTTGATAGGGACGCCAAAACAAGCGACGCACTAAAAGCGCTGGTGCATGCGCCGAATAATTAAAACAACGACAATTCAACGCCGATGATGTAATCGCCCCGAAACCCTGTCGGTGCGCCGTAGAACATCATGTGCTTATTTGGTTTATACGTAATGCCTGCGGACGGGCGGGGCACAAGCCGCGTGCCAGTCTTTAGGATCGTATCCTTGTATCCAAAGGCCGCGCCAAGCATGTAACCGAAATCACCCCATTTGTCTTTTTGATAGGTATAGACCAAGGACGGTTCGTTGTAGGAATTGCGCAGCAATGACCACGATTGATTTTCATCCAGATCGCATTTGATCCCAGGGTGCGTTTCGTTGAATTTTGTATCAAGCCCACCATGATAGCTTAGCGCAATGAAAGGGGTGCATTTCGCCGATGCAGCGTTCGCAGCAAACAGCAGTGCTGCGATCAAGGTTGCCTGTAAAAACTTCATGTCACTGTGCCTGTTCGTTTGATGTGCCGCTCAGGCCGCATCGAATTTCAAATCCCTGCCGACCATGGCGGCAAATTGTTCTAAGTTCAAGGACATATTATCCCTTGAACCGCGAGCGATAGTTTGAATTTTATGTCGCACAGAAACAAGAATCTTCATAACGTAGCATAACGACAAGAGGAGAGTATGATGGCAGTGGGTGATATCAACAGCGCAGAGCAATGGATGAACGATCCCCGTCACCGCGCCGCACTTGCGCATGACGCACAGCGGCATTTGGATTTCTTTCGACCAAGCCTTGATCCATCAGGTGGTTTCTTTGTTTTGGACAATCACGGCACCCCGATCAAAGGCGCGCCAAATGAAATTCATTGGGTGACGCGGATGGTGCATTCCTTTGTCTTGGCCAAGGCTTGGGGCGCGGCAGATTGCGATGCGATGATCGACCACGGCATGCATTATATTTGGACTGTTTTACGCGATGATAAACATGGCGGGTATTTCGCCGCGATGCGCGATGGGGAGATCGTCGATGATACAAAATTGGGCTATGGTCATGTATTCGTCCTGTTGGCTGCGTCTTCGGCAAAAATGGTCGGGCATCCCGATGCGGATCGGATGTTGATGGACATCACACAGGTTTTGATGGACCGTTTTTGGGATCAAGATCATGGGTTGTTCTATGATGAATTTGCGCGCGATTGGTCGCCGATTTCGTCCTACCGTGGATATAATTCCAATATGCACGGGGTTGAGGCATTGCAAGCTGCCTATGAGGCCACGGGCGATGCGATGTATTTGTCCAAAGCGGGCGGCATTGTCGATTTCTTTGTTCACAAAATCGCGCCACAGCATGCCTATGCGGTGCCTGAACATTACACAGCTGATTGGACGCCCGATCTTGCGTATGAAGGCAATCCCATGTTTCGCCCACGGGGAACCACGCCGGGCCATTCGTTCGAATTGGCGCGGTTGGCAATCCAGTGGTGGGATTTGGCAGGGCGGCCTGCGGATGAAACATTGACCCATGCGCGGGCCTTGGTTGATGCGGCGTATCGCGATGGGTGGTCGGAACAGGGCGGCTGTGTGTACACGCTGCGCTATGACGGCGGTGTCCTGACGCCTGATCGGTATTGGTGGCCAGTGACCGAAGCGATTGGA